>SVNW01000006.1 GCA_015066745.1 Ruminococcus sp.
ATAAAAACCGTAGGACATACGGGGTTAGCTCGCTTATGCTTAGTACGTTAGTACTATCGAACGAGAACCGAAACTTATCTATAGAGATGGGAAGCCCCCACCTCTACAGGTGGGGGAGGATGTCACAATTGCGTTAAATTTATTGAAAATTATTTTTCTGTGGTGTATACTTATATTTATCAGGTGAATTATTGGTTATCCGGACTTTTTGGATAACTTGATAATTTTACAAACGGTTTATGCGTGTTGAAAAAATCGGATTTTGATTTTGTAAATGATAAGATATTTATAGAACAGGTGTGATTGGTCAGTTTAATTTGACATTTGAATTTACATGGAAGGCTTATGGGATTGATGGCTCGCAAACCGGTTCACCAGGAGAAATTTTGTAAGTTAAAATATGATACAATGATTAAAAAATGAAAGGAAGGCGGAATGAATGGGAATTTATCTGAATCCTGGTAATACCGATTTTCAGGAAGCATTAAACTCAAGGATCTATGTAGATAAATCAGGACTTATAGGAATAACAAACAGCGTTATACGTACAGAACAGAAACATGTATGTATCAGTCGTCCCCGACGTTTCGGAAAATCAATGGCTGTAAATATGCTGACAGCGTATTACAGTAAAGGTTGCGACTCGGATAAATTATTTGGTAATCTGAAAATAAGTGATGATGCAACTTATAAAAAGCATTTGAACAACTATAATGTTATTCGTCTGAATATGACTGATTTTCTGACTCGTGGCAGTACTATACATGAAATGCTTGATTATCTTTGTCGTCGTCTTCTGCATGAACTTAAAAAATCTTTTTTTGATGTAGATTGTTTTGACTGGAATGATCTGATAAGTGTTTTGGAAGAAGTATTTGATGCAAAACACGTTCCTTTTATTTTTATTATTGATGAATGGGACTGTATATTTCGTGTTCACAAGCATGACCTTGACGCACAGACAACATATCTTAATTTTTTACGTGACCTTCTGAAAAATAAAAGCTACATAGCCTTAACTTATATGACAGGTATTCTTCCGATAAAGAAATACGGTGAGCATTCTGCTCTGAATATGTTTACGGAAATTTCTATGACAGATGTGCGTGAATATGCTGAATTTACAGGGTTTACCGAAGATGAGGTTGACAAGCTTTGTAAACAGTACAATATGCCTTTTGAAGAAACGAAGCGTTGGTATGACGGTTATACTCTTCATGGTGTTTCAGTGTACAATCCACGCAGTGTAGTCATGTCTATGACAGGTGGGTATTTCAGCAATTACTGGACATCGACAGAAACCTATGAGGCATTGAAGGTCTATATTGAAATGAATTTTGACGGTCTGAGAGAGAAAATCGTCCGTATGATTGCCGGAGAATCAATAAAAATCAACGTCGGAAAATTTCAGAATGACATGACAACATTTCATAGTGCCGATGATGTAATGACACTTCTTGTCCATCTCGGATATCTGACTTATGACTTTAACAGTGCAGAAGTACGTATTCCAAACAGTGAGGTACAGCAGGAATTTATAAACTCCATTGAAGACGGTGGATGGGAGTATGTAATGAATTCACTCAGACTTTCAGATGAACTGCTTGAAGCTACTTTGCAAAGCGACACCAAAAGAGTTGCTGAAATTATTGAGCAGGTACATGATGAAAACACTTCTATCTTGCAATATAACAATGAAAATTCTTTATCGTGCATTTTATCTCTTGCATATTATTCTGTAAGAAAAAATTACACGATTTATCGAGAACTTGCAGGTGGCAAAGGTTTTGCAGATATGGTTTTTGTTCCAAGAAAATGTTGTCAGAGTCCTGCTATGATAGTTGAGTTAAAATGGAATCACTCAGCTAAGACGGCAATAACTCAGATAAAGGAAAAACAATATATGAATTGCCTTAAAGATTATGCAGGAGAGATTTTGCTGGTAGGGATAAGTTATAATAAGGACTTGGAGAAAGGACATAGTTGTTTGATTGAAAAGTGGAGAAAAGGAAATGATATATGATGTTGATTTAAGCACCTAATTGTTTTGTGAATTTTTATAAGGAATTAACAGTTATGAATAAACTGTTAATTTTCTAGTTTCCACTTGACATCTGATTTTTAAAGTAGTATAATTATCAAGTAAAACAAAGCAGAACCTCAGTTCTCACCGATTGGTTTAAATGTATCGAATCGGTCAATACTTTTAAAATTTATGATTTTTAAGTATGAGTACTGACGGTGTGTCTGTACTCATTTTTTATTATTTCTATAACGTCTTGGAGGTGCTGACTATTAGCAACAAGGAACTGCAGATAAACGAAGAAATTCGTGACAAAGAGCTTCGCGTTATTGACGCTGACGGATCACAGCTCGGAATTCTCTCTGCCGCTGAGGCTCAGAAAATTGCGTATGAAAAAAATCTCGATCTGGTTAAGATTGCTCCGCAGGCTACACCGCCTGTGTGCAAGATAATTGACTACGGAAAGTACTGTTTTGAACAGGCTAAACGTGAAAAAGAGGCAAGAAAAAATCAGAAAGTAGTTGAAATAAAGGAAATCAGAATGTTTTCCAATATTGACACTAATGACTTTAATACAAAGGTAAATCAGGCATGTAAGTTTTTGAAGTCAGGTGACAAGGTAAAAGCTTCGGTTAGATTCCGTAAGAGAGCTATTGCTCACCCGGAACTCGGAGGCGAGTTGCTGGAACGTTTCAAGGAAGCTTGTCTGGAGGTCGGTGTTGTTGAAAAGCCGGCAAAAATGGAAGGACGTAGCTTGGTTATGTTCATTTCACCAAAGGCAACTAAGTAATTAAGGAGGAAATACAAATGGCTAAGGTAAAGGTTAAAACACATTCAGGCGCTAAAAAGCGTTTCAAGGTTACCGGAAGTGGCAAGGTAAAATACCAGAAGACAAACAGAAGACACAGACTTACTCAGAAGGCTACTAAGAGAAAGAGAATCAATCGTGCTTCAGGTGTTGCTGATCAGTCAAACATGGGCGCACTCAAGCAGTTACTCCCATACGCTTAATCAGTAAGAAGGAAATCGGTTATATAACGTTTAAAACAGAAATCGGAGGTAAAATTTATGGCACGTGTTAAGGGTGCGATGATGACTCGTAAGAGAAGAAATAAAACTCTCAAGCTTGCTAAAGGCTACTGGGGAGCAAAGAGCAAACATTTCAAAATGGCTAAACAGGCTGTAATGAAATCTGGTAACTACGCTTATGTTGGACGTAAGCTCAAAAAGCGTAACTTCAGACAGCTCTGGATCACAAGAATCAGTGCAGCTGCAAAGATGAACGGCATGAACTACTCAACATTCATGAACGGTCTTAAGAAAGCTGATATCACATTAAACCGTAAGATGCTCTCAGAAATCGCTATAAACGATCCTGCAGGCTTTACAGCAATAGTTGAAAAGGCTAAGGCAGCTCTTTAATCACAGAAAAAAACACGCTCTGAATTAACAAAAAGAGCGTGTTTTCTTTAGATAAAAAAATCAGGTATTATGAGAAAGCGGTGTTTTTTTGACTATAATAACATCAAAGGATAATCCGTCTGTAAAACTTTATTCAAAACTTTCATCTTCAAAAAAAGAACGTAACAATTATAAAATGTATGTACTTGAAGGTTATCGTCTTATATGTGAAGCTTTAAGTGAGAGTAATGTTGTAAGTCAGATATTTTTTACGGAAGATGCATATAATAAGTATTACAATGATTTATCCCAGGTTGATTTGAAGGAAGTAAAAGTACTAATTATTTCAAATGAGCTTGGAATAAAGATCTCAGAAACGGAAAAAACACAGGGGATATTTGCGATATGCAAAATGTCCTCGAAATTAGATCTTAAAAACATGGTAAAACCTGACGGAAAATATGTTGTACTGTATCAGCTTCAGGATCCCGGAAATCTTGGTATGATCATACGTACAGCAGATGCTTTCGGTATAGACGGAGTAATACTTTCCGAGAGTTGTGAACTATACAATCCAAAGGTCATACGTTCTACCATGGGTTCGGTATTTCATATAAAAATAGCACATGGTTGTGCTATAGATGAGGTATTTGAAGTTTTTAATGAAAAAAGTATCAGAAGCTATGCTGCGGTAGTAGATTCGGGAGCAGTAAGTCTGAAAAAATGTTCTTTTGAAAACGGTGGTGCAGTTCTGATAGGAAATGAAGGAAACGGTCTTCCTGATGATATAGCGGATATGTGTACTCAGAGGATAACGATACATATGTCAGGAAATGCAAATTCGCTCAATGCCGCTATGGCTACAGGTATCATAATGTGGGAAATGACTTCAAACAGTGAGGAAAATATCTGATGGCAAATAAACTTTACTGGATATGGCTCACTATGGTTTTTGGAGCAGGAAATCCTCGTGTATGGGAACTTTTACGTGAATGTGAGGACGTAAAGGACGCATATGACAGGGTTTTAAACGGAAAATACAGTCTTACCTCAGGCGAGAAATTACTTTTTGCAGGTGCGTCACTGGAAAAGGCTGAAGAAATAGTGCATTTTTGCGAAAAAGAAAACATATTTATTTTTACATATGATGATGAAAAATATCCCTCATTATTAAAGAGTATTTTCAATCCTCCTGTTGTTCTGTTTGTGGCAGGAAATGAAGATGTATTTGAATCAGAACTTTCTATAACAGTGGTAGGTACAAGAAATTCTTCTGATTATGGACTAAACGCTGCTTTAAAAATATCAACGGAACTTGCAAAATCAGGATTTACACTGATAAGCGGTTTTGCAATGGGTGTTGACTCAGTTGTTCACAGAGCCGCTCTTTCGCAGGACGGGTGTACAATAGCTGTTTTAGGTTGCGGTATAGATGTTGTATATCCTAAAGCTAACAGTGATATACGTGAAATGATAATGAAAAAAGGTGCATTTGTTACCGAATTTTTACCGGGTACTCCGCCACTCGGAAAAAACTTTCCTATAAGAAACAGAATACTTTCAGGACTTTCTTTGGGTGTATTTGTTGTTGAGGCTCCATACGGAAGCGGAGCGCTCATAACAGCCGATCTGGCAATCGAACAGGGACGTGATGTTTTCTGTCTGCCACCTCATGATATTTTCAGCAGTGCATATCAGGGCGTTGTAAAATATCTTAGAGACGGTGCAGTTCCGGTATTTGGACATCTTGATATAGTTTACGAATATTATACAACATTTTCACATAAACTATCGTCATTAAAACCTGAAATGGAGTATATTTCTGCGGACGATTCATCGTTGTTTTCCAAAAAATCAGCAAAAAGAAAAGATAGTTTTAAGAGTACTGAACTTGAAAAACCGGCAGAGACGGTCGATATATCGTATGATGGTTTGTCTGAGTTACAGATAAAAATAGTTGACTTTTTGAGAAACGGTGCAAAGCACATTGATGAAATAGGGACGGAGTGTTCTCTTGATATGGCACAGTTGCTTACAGAGATAACAGATCTTGAGATTTCGGGGATCATAAAATCTTTGCCGGGTAAATTATACAGTCTGTAAAATATTTTGATTATGAAAATTTAGTGATATATTAATTAATCTATTTGACAAATCAAATTTAATCACGTATACTGTACTATATGTAAATAAGAAAAATCAAATTCTGAAAGGGAGAAGAAAATGCCGGATTTAGTTATAGTTGAGTCTCCCGCTAAGGCTAAAACAATACAAAAGTATCTCGGACCGGGTTATGAAGTTATCGCTTCAATGGGTCATGTAAGAGATTTGCCAAAATCAAAAATAGCGGTAGATTTTGAAAATGATTTTGAACCTAATTATGTTGAAATGAAGGGCAAGGAAGATGTCATAAAGGACCTTAAAAAACACGCCAAAAAATGTGATAAAGTATATCTTGCAACTGACCCGGATCGTGAAGGGGAAGCTATATCATGGCATATTGCACAGATACTTGATCTCGATATGCAGGAAAATAACAGGGTCGCATTTAATGAAATCACAAAATTCGGCGTTCAGTCGGGTATGAGCAACCCTCATAAAATAGATATTGATCTTGTAAATGCACAGCAGGCAAGAAGAATACTTGACCGTATACTCGGCTACAAGCTCAGTCCTTTTTTGTGGAGAAAAGTAAAAAGAGGTCTTTCGGCAGGCAGAGTACAGTCTGTAGCTGTACGAATGGTTGTTGACAGAGAAAATGAAATAAAGAAGTTTGTTACACAGGAATACTGGAGTATAGACGGAAAGTTTTCAGCGCCTTCAAGTCGTAAAATATTTTCAGCAAAGCTTTCTGCAATAAACGGAAAGAAAGCAAATCTGAAAAATGAAGAGGAAACAAATAAAATACTTGAAGTGCTTGAAAAAGAAGAATTCAGAATAACAAAGGTAAAGAAAAGAGTAACCAAAAGACAGCCGGCTCCGCCGTATATTACTTCCACTCTTCAGCAGGAAGCATCACGACGCATGGGATTTCAGGCAAGAAGAACCATGAAAGCAGCACAGGAACTCTATGAAGGTATCGAAATAGAAGATATGGGTCTTGTTGGACTTATAACATATATGAGAACTGACAGTCTCAGAGTTTCCGATGAAGCCAGACAGGCAGCGGCTGAATATATAAAGCAGAAATATGGTGACGATTATTTACCGTCTTCTCCGAGAGAGTATAAGTCAAAGAAAAATGCTCAGGACGCACATGAAGCTATAAGACCTTCTATGCCTGAACTTGAGCCTGAAAAAGTAAAGAGCAGTCTTACAACAGACCAGTACAAGATATACAAGCTTATCTGGGAACGTTTTATAGCAAGTCAGATGGCAAACGCACAGCTTGATACAGTATCAGCTGAAATAAATGCAGGTGACTATACATTTTCAGCATCGGGTTATTCGGTAAAATTTAAAGGTTTTACAGTTGTTCATGTTGAATCAAAGGATACAAATGAAGATGAAACAGAAAACAAGGAACTTCCGCCACTTACAGAGGGCGATGTTCTGAAGGTAAAGGCACTCGGTGGAAATCAGCACTTTACTCAGCCACCGTCAAGATACACAGAGGCTACACTTATAAAGACTCTTGAAGAAAACGGAATAGGCAGACCAAGTACCTATGCACCTACTATCACTACCATTACAGCAAGAATGTATGTAGAGCGTGACGGAAAACAGCTCAAGCCTACTGCACTCGGTGATGTTACTACACAGCTTATGCAGGAGCATTTTTCAAACATTGTTGATGCAAAGTTTACAGCAAATATGGAAACAAACCTTGACGATGTTGAAAAGGGTGAAAAGGACTGGAGAAGCACTCTCAGAGAATTTTATGATGATTTTGACGAAACTCTTGCAAAAGCAGAAGTTGCCATGGAAGGCAAGAGAGTAAAGATACCTGTTGAAGAAACTGATGTTGTCTGTGATGAATGCGGAAAGAACATGGTAATAAAAATAGGTCGTTTCGGTAAGTTCCTTGCATGTCCGGGATTTCCTGAGTGTACAAATACAAAGAAGATAGTTCAGGCTACCAAGGGTATTTGTCCGTCATGCGGAAATAAGGTAATTGCTCAGAAGTCAAAGAAGGGCAGAAACTTCTTCGGTTGTGAAAAATATCCGGAATGTACATTTATGACATGGAATACACCGATAGAGGACAAATGTCCTAAATGCGGTTCAACATTATTCAAAAAAGGCGGAAAAGCAGGAAAGATCTTATGTGAAAAACCTGATTGCGGATATGAGAGAGGTTTATAAAATATGTCAGTTAAAGTAATAGGCGCAGGTCTTGCAGGTTGTGAAGCGGCATGGCAACTGGCAAATGCCGGAATAGAAACAACACTGTATGAGATGAAACCGCAGAAATATACTCCTGCACATCATTATGAAGGCATGGCGGAACTTGTATGTTCAAATTCGCTCAAAGCTTCAAGACTTGATAGTGCTGCAGGTCTTCTGAAAGCGGAGATGAAACGTTTAGGTTCTCTGATAGTACCGTGTGCGGAAGAAACACAGGTAGAAGCCGGCGGAGCTCTTGCGGTTGACAGAACAGCGTTTTCAGACCTTATCACATCAAAAATAAAATCACACCCTCTTATAACTGTTGTAAATGATGAAGTAAAGGAAATACCTGACGGAAATGTTATAATTGCTACAGGACCGCTTACTTCGGGAGAACTTGCACAGTCGATTTCGGATAAATGCGGAAATTATCTGAGCTTTTTTGATGCTGCCGCACCGATAGTGACATATGACAGTCTTGATAAAGATGTTGTTTTCTTTGCATCAAGATATGACAGAGGCGATGCTGACTATATAAATTGTCCTATGACTAAGGAAGAGTACACACTTTTCTACAATGAACTTATAAATGCCGAGTCTGCTCCTCTCAAAGAATTTGACCGTGAGGCATTCAAGGTATATGAAGGGTGTATGCCTGTCGAAGTTCTGGCAAAAAGAGGCGAAGATACTATGCGTTTTGGTCCGCTCAAGCCTGTAGGCCTTACTGACAAACGTACAGGAAAAAGACCATATGCAGTAGTACAGCTTCGTAAGGAAAACAAAGAAGGTACTATGTACAATCTTGTAGGATTTCAGACAAATCTTAAATTTGGAGAGCAGAAGCGTGTCTTTTCACTTATTCCGGGGCTAAAAGATGCAGAGTTTGTACGCTTTGGCGTGATGCACAGAAATTCATTCATAAACAGCCCTCGTCTGTTAAAACCAACATTTGAAATGAGAGATCGCCCGGGCTTGTTTTTTGCAGGACAGATAACAGGTGTTGAAGGGTATATAGAATCAGCGGCAAGCGGTATAATAGCCGGTATAAATATGGCAAGAAAAATAAATTCTCAGCCTGAATTTATAATGCCTCCTGAGACAATGACAGGGGCACTTGCTGCATATATAAGTGACAGCTACAACGAAAATAATTTTCAGCCTATGGGTTCAAATATGGGTGTACTGCCGGAGTTGAATGAGAGAGTGAGAGATAAAAAGAAAAAATATCAGATGTATGCTGACAGAGCGCTTGAAAAACTTGAAGAGGTTCTTTCAAAGTGAAAGTCGGTACTTGAAGAGTAGGAGTATTTTTATGATAAATGTAATTGTAGATGCATTTGGCGGTGATAATTCTCCGGACGCTGTAATTGAAGGCAGTGTTATGGCAGTGTCTGAACTCAGTGTAAAGGTTACTCTTGTCGGAGATGAGAAACTCATACGCAGTGCGGCTGAAAAAAAGGGACTTAGTCTTTCGGGAATAGATATCATACACAGTGACAGTGTTATAGATATCCACGAAGAGCCTACAGCTGTTATAAAATCCAAAAAGAACTGTTCTATGGCAGTAGGACTTTCAGCTTTGCACGAAGGAAAAGGTGACGCATTTGTAAGTGCGGGAAGTACAGGAGCGCTCGTAGTCGGAGCTACTTTTATCGCCAAAAGACTCAAGGGTATAAAGAGAGTAGCGTTAGCACCTCTTCTTCCGGCACAGGACGGATACATAATGCTTCTTGACGCTGGAGCAAATACGGATTGCCGTCCGGAAATGCTTGAACAGTTTGCTGTTATGGGTTCAGCATATATGGAAAAAGTAATGGGCATAAAAAATCCCCGTGTCGGACTTCTTAATATAGGTGAAGAAGACACAAAGGGCAGAGATATCGAAGTTGAGTCGTACAAACTTCTTTCGGCTTCAAAGATAAATTTTACAGGAAATATAGAAGCAAGAGATCTGCCTTTCTCAAAATGTGATGTTGTAGTCGCTGACGGATATACAGGAAATATAGCACTGAAACTTTACGAAGGTATGGGACTTTTCTTTGCAAAGACATTAAAGGGAATGCTTACAAAAAATCTTAAAAGTAAGATAGCGGCGGCATTTCTGATGGACGAGGTAAAAAATTTCAAGAAAAAGATAGACTATACCGAAGTTGGCGGTGCAGTACTTCTCGGTATATCAAAACCCGTTATAAAGGCACACGGCAGTTCAGATGCAAAGGCGTTTTTCAATGCGATAAGACAGGCAAAGAACTGCGTTGACGGTGGTGTTATAGGTCAGATTTCCGGATATCTTGATTCCGGTAAAGGAGGGGAATAAGGTGAAAAAGAATGAAAATCATTCACACAATAATTCTTCTGAAACAATTTCAGGTTCTTTGAATTCATATGAAAATTCAAAGATAGCCGGTATAGAAAAGGCTATAGATTATAACTTTAAAAATAAAAAGCTTCTTATAGAAGCACTGTCACATTCTTCATATGCAAATGAAAACAAGAGAAACAGGAAAAGTAATGAGCGACTGGAGTTTCTTGGAGACAGTGTGTTGTCTATAGTAGTTTCTCAGTATCTTTTTGAGCATTTTTCGCATTTTCCTGAAGGTGATCTTACAAAGATAAGAGCATCTCTTGTATGTGAAAAGTCGTTGCACATTTTTGCTAAAAAGATAGAGCTTGGCGAACATCTTCTTCTTGGAAAAGGTGAAGAAAATACAGGTGGCAGAGAGAGAGCATCTATACTTGCAGATGCTTTTGAAGCACTTATTGCTGCGATATTTCTTGATGGAGGTCTTGAAGCTGCACGTACACATATATTGAGATTTATCCCCGATGATATAAATTCTTCAAGAAATGCAGCGTTCAATGATTACAAAACAATACTTCAGGAAGTTATTCAACAAAATCCCGAAGAAAAGGTTGAATATGTCATGGTTGAACAGACAGGTCCTGACCATAACAAAGCTTTCACGGTAAATGTCTGCCTTAACACAAACGTTATAGGTGTAGGAACAGGCAGAAGCAAAAAGGAAGCTGAACAGATGGCGGCACGTGAAGCGTTGGAGCTGATGGGTTATGAAGCATAGCAATATATCAGTCTTTATTCCTCATATCGGTTGTCCTATGATGTGCAGTTTCTGTAATCAGCGTACAATAAGCGGTACACAGAAAGCACCTTCGGGTGAAGAAGTCAGAGAGATATGCCGTGAAGCTTTTACAATGATATCGGATAAGGAAAATTGTGAAATAGCTTTTTTTGGCGGAAGTTTTACAGCTATTCCACATGATTATCGCATAGAACTTCTTGAGAGTGTCAGAGATTTTGTAGGAAAGGATAAACTCAAAGGAATTCGCATTTCTACAAGACCCGATTGTATAGATGATGATATTCTCAGAGAACTTATGTACTATCACGTCACATCTATAGAACTCGGATGTCAGAGTATGCACGATGAAGTTCTGAAACTTAACAGAAGAGGTCACGACAGTGAATGTGTCGAAACAGCGTCACGTCTTATAAAATCTTACGGATTTGAGCTGGGTTTGCAGATGATGACAGGTTTGTACGGTTCTTCCCCTGAACTTGACAGATACACTGCTGACAGAATACTGCGTATATGTCCTGATACGGTGCGTATTTATCCGGTAGTCGTACTTGAAGGCACAGAACTTGCTAAACTTTATAAAAAGGGAGAGTACGATATATACGGACTTGATGAGATGGTTTCGTTGTGCAGTGAATTTATGAGTGCATTTTCCGACAAAGGAATACGTGTGATAAAGTGTGGTCTCCATGCCTCAGAGATGGTTGAAGGCGAGATGGTGGCAGGGTATTATCACCCGGCATTCAGAGAACTTTGCGAAAGCCGTATTTTCAGAAATATGCTTGAAAAGTCACTTGAAAAATATCATGAGACATCATTTACTGTTTTGGTAAATAACAGATCTCTTAGCAAAGCACAGGGACACAAGCGGTCAAATATCGAATATTTCAGTAAAAAAGGAATATCATTAAAGTTTATTCAGGATATGTCGGTTGCTCCCGGAGATTTTATTCTGACGATCGATAACACAAAAAAAGGAAGTAATTAATGTATTTAAAATCACTTGAATTACATGGGTTCAAATCTTTTCCCGATAAAGTCAAGCTCACTTTTGACAGAGGGCTTACGGGTGTAGTAGGGCCTAACGGAAGCGGAAAAAGTAATATAGGTGATGCAGTACGATGGGTACTTGGCGAACAATCCACCAAAACACTTCGTGGAAACAAAATGGAAGATGTTATTTTTTCCGGTACTACAGCCAGAAAAGCAGTTGGTTTTGCAAGTGTTACACTTGTAATAGACAATAGTCTTGGTGAACTTAACAACGATCAGGAAGAAGTTGCAATAACAAGAAAGATATACAGAAGCGGTGAAAGCGAATACAAGATAAACGGAAAAAATGTACGTCTTAAGGATATAAATGAGCTGTTTATGGATACAGGACTCGGAAGAGACGGATATTCAATAATAGGTCAGGGCAGAATAGCAGAAATAGTAGATGCCAAAAGCTCTGAAAGACGTGATATTTTTGAAGAGGCCGCAGGAATTTCAAAGTTCAGGTACAAAAAAGCAGAAGCACAGCGCAAGCTTGAACAATCACAGGAAAATATCAACAGACTCAGTGATATAGTTTCTGAACTTGAAACCAGAAAAGACCCCTTATTTCATCAGGCACAAAAAGCTGAAAAATTTCTTGTACTTGCCGAGAAAAGAAAACAGCTTGAACTTTCTCTCTGGATAAATGATCTCGACGAACTCAAGGACGTTATAAATAAGCTTTCTGAAGATGCATTGCTCTATACAGCGCAGTATGAGAGTATAGAAAATGCTATAGAGTCAAAGGAAAACGAGATACAGTCAGCGTATAAGAAAATGCGTGATATAACAGTCAGAACCGACGAATATAAGACTCTTATCCTTGAAACCGAAAAGGAATCATCAGATTACAGGTCACAGATAGCTGTCTGTGAAAACAATATTCTTCACAGCAACAATCTTATCGAATCTGTAAAAGAAAAGCAGAAACTAAGAGAGAGTTCAAGAAAACAGCTTGATGAAAAAACAGAACTTTCCAAGAAATCACTTGAGGAAGCAAAGAAACTTTCAATTGATATCACAGATGAACTTCATAAAACCGAAAAGAAGTTTAAGGATATCGAGATAAAAGCTCAGAGCATAGAAGAGAGTTTCGGTCAGCAGGAGGCAAAGCTAAATGCACTTTATCTTAAACAGAATGAAGCAAAACTCCATCAGGCATCCCTTAAAGCGTCTCTTTTGCAGTCACAGGAACAGCTTTCTGAAATAAACAGTCAGTTTGATACACTTTCTCAGACATCTGAAAAATACAGCAAAGATATAGAAGAACTGAAAGAGTCTGTAAAACTTGCAGATGAAAAAGAAACAGAGCTAAAAAATAAATTTACCGGGCTTTCCATGATGTATAAAAACAAGAGATCTGTTTTTGATGAGAAGAAAAATCATGGTGAAAAACTTCTTTTTAGTATAAAAGAAAAACAACAGCGTGAGAAGCTTCTTACCGACCTTGAAAACAGCATGGAAGGTTTCAACTATAGTGTAAAGGAAATAATAAAAGCTTCAAAAAGCTCAAGGATCCCCGGTATATACGGAACAGTTGCACAGCTTATCTCCGTTGAGCAGGAATATACCGTTGCAGTAGAAACGGCACTTGGCGGTGCGCTTCAGAATGTAATAGTCAAAAATGAAGATACTGCAAAAAGATGTATCTCTCTCCTCAAAGAGTTAAAAAAGGGGCGAGCTACATTTTTACCTGTAACATCTGTAAAACCTTATGATTTTTATGAAAATGATGTCAGAAATGAACCGGGATTTATGGCTCTCGGAAATGAAATAGTAAATTGTGACAGTGAGTTTTCGGGAATAATGAGCAATCTTCTCGGAAGGACTGTAATAGCCGAAGACATTGACTATGCAACTATAATAGCTAAAAAGTATAAGTATAAGTTTCGTATAGTTACACTTGACGGACAGATCATAAATGCAGGCGGTTCGTTTACAGGCGGTTCTGCAGTTCAATCCCATGGTGTTCTTACCCGAAAAAATGAGATAAATACACTAAAAGAAGAAATCTCAGAACTTTCACAGTCTTTTGAGCAGATGCAGGGACAGATAGAAAAGCTGAAAGCAGAAACAGAAAATCTCTCTGCTCAGATAGAAGCTGTAAATGATGAAAAATCTCTTGTAAGTCAGGATAAGATGAGATTTTCTTCTGAACTCCGAAGTATAGAATCACTGCTTGAACAGACGGAAAATCAAAAGAAAGCATATCATGAAAATAAAAAAAGACTTGAAGAAAAGATAAAAAATACACAGGAACTTTTTGATAAAGCTTTACTTTTGCTTGATAATACAGGGCAGGAGATCGAAAAAGAAAAATCAGGTATGGATTCACAGCAGTCTTTAAGAGAAACTCTTGCGTCACAGCGTTCGGAATTATCCGAAAAACTTTATGAGCTTAAAATAAAGCGTATGGAAAATGATAAAAATATTGAAAACATACGTCTTGAAATAAATCATATAATAAATTCGGGAAAAGAACTTTCCGAAGATGAGCTCGAACTTGAAAAACAGCTTAAAGAGCAGAATGATATAATAAAAGAATGCATGGCTGAAATCCAAAAAAATAATCTTATGCTTGAAAATAAAGCAAAGGATATTGAAAACTACAGAGAAGAGATAAAAAAATCTTCACATGAGCATGATGAGTACGAAAAAAACGTGACTGAGATGCGAAATGTACTCAGGTCAATAAATGAGGATAAGGAAAATATCTCACGTCAGCTTTCAAGAGTCGATGAAAAGAAAATAAATAAACAGCGTGATTATGATTCAATAATATCACGTATGTGGGAAAATTATGAACTTACACGTTCTGAAGCTGAAAAATGTGCTGTTAAGCTTGAAGATAAAGTCCAGGCTCAAAAACAGTTAAATGAAGTGAAAACGTCTATAAAATCACTCGGAAATATCAATGTTGCGGCAATCGAAGAATACAAGGAAGTATCTGAAAGATATGAGTTTTTGTCAGGACAGCTTTTTGATGTGGAGAAGTCAAAAAGAGAGCTTGAAAAGCTTATAAATGATCTTACAAATGATATGCAGCGTATATTTGCAGAGTGTTTTGTAAAGATAAATGAAAACTTTAAATCTATATTTACAGAACTTTTCGGTGGCGGAAAAGCTGAACTGGAACTTACCGATCCCGATAACGTTCTGGAGTCAGGTATAGAAATAAAAGTTGCACCTCCGGGAAAGGTCATAAAAAATCTTATTTCTCTTTCGGGAGGAGAGCAGGCGTTTGTAGCTATTGCGATATATTTTGCAATACTGAAAATAAAGCCGGCGCCGTTTTGCATACTTGATGAGATAGATGCGGCACTTGATGAAGTAAATGTAAGAAAGTATGCTATGTATCTCAAAAACTTTGTTGATACGACACAGTTTATACTTGTAACACACAGAAGAGGAACTATGGAACTTGCAAATGTCCTGTACGGTGTTACGATGCAGCAAAACGGTGTTTCAAAGCTTCTTAAAATGAATCAGGTCGATATACCTGATGAAATGTAATAAAAACCAATAATACAGGAGGTTTCCCATGGGATTATTCAGTAAGATAAAAAAAGGTCTGATGAAAACCAAACAGCAGATGGTATCAAAAATTTCATCATTGCTCAATTCATTTACCAAAATAGATGAAGACCTTTTTGAACAGCTTGAAGAAACTCTTATTATGAGTGATGTCGGAGTAGAAACATCACTGGAAATTTGTGAACGTCTCAGAAAGAAGATAAAGGAACAGGGCATAAAAGACCCTAATGAAATCATGCGTCTTATTCATGAGATAGTTGCAGAAATGATGGGCGAAGATACAAAACTCGATCTTTCTACTACACCATCTGTAATTATGGTAATAGGTGTAAATGGGGCAGGTAAAACAACAACAATAGGAAAGCTTTGTCATAAGCTTAAAAATGACGGTAAGAAGGTACTTGTTGCCGCTGCCGATACATTCAGAGCCGCTGCTATAGATCAGCTTCAGGTATGGACAGAACGTGCCGGAGTGGATATAGTTAAGCATGCAGAAGGTTCAGATGCGGCCGCAGTTGTATTCGACGCTATTACTGCTGCCAAAGCAAGAAAATGTGATGTAGTGGTGGTTGATACAGCAGGACGACTTCACAACAAGAAAAATCTTATGGACGAACTTTCCAAGATAAATCGTATAGTTTCACAGCAGGCAGAAGGCTGTTCAAGAGAGATACTTCTTGTACTTGATGCTACAACAGGTCAGAATGCTGTAAATCAGGCGAAACTTTTCAAAGAAGTTGCCGACATTACCGGTATAGTTCTTACAAAACTTGACGGTACTGCAAAGGGCGGTATAGTAATATCAATAAAGAACGAACTTGATATACCTGTAAAGCTTATAGGTCTTGGTGAAAAAATCGATGATCTTCAGGAGTTCAGCAGTGTTGACTTCGTAAATGCATTGTTTGATGATGATGTTCTTGATGAGGACTTTGAGATTTCATCTGAAAGTGCAGAGGATACAGAAGAAGTTTATGAACCTGAGGAAGAAACAGCAGCAGCAGAAGAAATTTCAGAACCTGAGGAAGAAACAATAGCAGAAGAAGAAATTTCAGAGCCTGAGGAAGAAACAATAGCAGAAGAAATTTCAGAACCTGAGGAAGAAACAATAGCAGAAGAAGAAATTTCAGAACCTGAGGAAGAAACAATAGCAGGAGAAGAAATTTCAGAGCCTGAGGAAGAAACAGCAGCAGAAGAAGAAATTTCAGAACCTGAGGAAGAAACAACAGTAGCAGAAGAAATTTCAGAGTCTGAGGAAGAAACAGTAACAGAAGAAACATCTGAGTCTGATGAAGAAGATGACGAAGAAGAGGAAGAAACAGGACGCAAGAGAAGATTTGGTTTTGGTTTCTTCAAAAGAAAAAAGAAAAAGGATAAGAAATAAGGTGAACTTATGAAGGTTATACTTGCTTCAAATAACAAGCATAAGCTTGAAGAAATAAAAAAGATACTTTCTCCTTTAGGATATGAACTTATCTCTCAGTCAGAAGCAGGGATAAGTATCGATGTAGAGGAAACAGGAACTACATTTGAAGAAAATGCGGCACTTAAAGCAAGAGCTATATATAAAATAGCAGGAGAGCCGGTAATATCAGATGACAGTGGTCTGGAAGTAGATTTTCTTGGTGGTGCTCCGGGAGTATTTTCACACAGATATGCAGGAGAAAATGCTACTGATGCTGACAGATGTCAAAAGCTTCTCAAAGAACTTGACGGAGTTTCCGAGGATAAGAGAACAGCGAGATTTGTTTGTGTTATCTGTTATATCGACAAAGACGGAAAAGAGTGTCTGGTAAGAGGTACATGTGAAGGTCATATAGGTTACGAACCGCTCGGAGAAAACGGTTTTGGATATGATCCGGTATTTATGTATGACGGAAAATCATTTGCACAGCTTACAGGAGAAGAAAAAAATTCAGTAAGTCACAGATCCGATGCTTTGAAAAAGTTTTCGGAAATATTGAAAAAATAAAAAGGAATGATAATATGCTTACAAGTAAACAGAGAGCTAAATTAAAAGGAATTTCCAGTAAATATGATACTATATTTCAGATAGGAAAAGGCGGAATATCAGAAACATTGATAACACAGGTAAATGATGCACTCAGAGCAAGAGAACTTATAAAACTCAGAGTCCTTGAAAATTCCGCATTTACAGCAAGGGAAGCTGCAGAAGAAATAGCTTCCAAAACAGGTTCGGAAGTAGTACACGTTATAGGAAGCAGATTTGTTCTGTATAAGAGAAATCCAAAAGATCCTGTAATTGACCTTAAAGACTGATATGAAAAAAATCGGGATCTTCGGCGGAACATTCAATCCGATACATAAAGGTCATATGTATCTTGCAGACACTGTATCGGATACTATAGGTCTTGATAAACTTATTTTTATGCCTTCAAATATTCCACCGCACAAATCAGCTGATGATCTGTATGCAAATGAAATACGTTTTGAGATGTGTAAGCTTGCAGCAGAGTCTGACAAGCGGTATGAAGTAAGTGATTTTGAAATCAGAAGGCAGGGAAAGAGTTATTCGGTTTATACCGTAGAGCATATCAGAAATTTATATCCTGATGACATTATATATATGCTTCTTGGAAGTGATATGCTTCTTTCGTTTGACAAGTGGTTCAGATTTGAAGATATACTCAAAAACGTTGCTCTTGCAGTTGTGTCAAGAGAAAATGATGATATTGATGATTTGAAAAAGAAAGCTTGTGAACTTCGTAAATACGGGCAGATCGAACTTCTTAGTGCAGAACCTTTTCCGGTTTCTTCAACAGAAATCAGAAATAAAATAAAAAATAGTGAAAAATATTCTTGCTATTTACCCGAAAAAGTAGTACAATATATAAGATTGAACAACTTATACAGGTAACAGGTTGGTGATATTTTTGTATGATATTGAATCTATAAAAGAATTTTTAAAAAAACGTTTGTCTGAAAAAAGATTTGAGCATTCTCTTAACGTAGCTGATGAATGTCAGAAACTAGCAGAACATTATGGTGAAGATGCAGATAAAGCTTATTTTGCCGGACTGGTTCATGATGTCTGCAAGGAGGTGCCACCTGATGAATTAAGACAGCAGGCTATAGACAGCAATCTTTCCATGACAAAAGCCGAGCTTGAAACAAAGGCTTTGTGGCACGCAGTTGCAGGTGCAGGATTTGTCAGAGATAAAATGAATATCAGTGACAATGATATTATTAATGCTGTCAGATTTCATACTATAGCCAGAGCGGGAATGTCGAGGCTTGAGGAAATAGTTTATATCGGCGATCTTATATCTGCTGACAGAAATTATAAAGATGTCAAACGCCTGCGCAAGCTTGCTTATCAGGATATAGACAAGACAATGTTTGAAGCACTTGTTTTTGCAATAGAAAGCGTATTAGAGAAAAAAGGCATGATACCGGATTATACCATGAATGCATACAATCAGTATGTTTATATAAATAACAAACATAATTAAGTGAGGGAGCTTATATGGTAAAGAAAAACAAGCTGAGGATATTCGGGGATATTATTTTACTGATCATTACACTGGTTTTTGCAGTTTTTTTGATTCGTTCGATTTTCAGTTCGCTGATTGCTTCAACCCAGCCTTTTATTTCTAGTATAGGGCAACTTGAAGCCGATACAAATAACTATGTTTTAAGACCGGCAGAACCGGGGTCTTTGTATGACGGTCTTGATTTTGATCAGTATATCGAGGGACAGTATACTGTTCTTGGTCTTGGAATGGACGAAGACGGGCTCAATACTGACGTAATGATGCTTTTTATATTTGATATAAACGCCGCAAAAATAAATATTCTTCAGATACCTCGTGACAGCTATGTAGGTCCTGAGTTTACAAATTCTGAAGTAGGAAAGATAAACAGTGTCTATTCGCAGGGAACAGCGAGCGGTTCAGGTATAAACAAGGTAGTAAAGTGCGTGCGTGATCTTGTACAGATACCGATCGACAGCTATATAGCAATAAAATGTACAGATGTTGCACCTGTTGTTGATGCTATGGGCGGAATACCGATGAATGTTCCTGACGATATAATATATGAACATGACAAGATAATCAAAAAGGGTGAGCATGTCCTTACAGGTGAACAGTCCGAATGGTTTGTAAGATACCGTCATGACTATCTTGAAGGTGATATCGGACGAATGAAGGCACAGAGATTTTTCCTTGCTGCTGCATTCCAGAAAGTACAGAGTCTTGGCACATTAAAGATATTGAGCATATATCCTACACTTCAGGAATATATCATGTCAGACCTGACTATGGACGAAATAGGAATGCTTTGTGATTTTGCTCAGACAGTTACTATGGATAATGTAATGGCAAGAATGATTCCCGGCGAAGAAATTTCTCCCGGAGAAATAAACGAGCAGTACGGCTGGTCACTTCACAAACAGGAAACAGCTGATATCTTAAACGAATTTTTCAGACCTTATCAGGAAGACGTAGACGCTGATGCACTTAAAATTCCTGAAGTAAAAAATACAGTAAGTTATTATGAAAATGATGGCGACAATTTCGGTGATATTATCGCCGGAGAGGTAGATGCAGTTACAAAGAGAGAAGATGCAAATTCTTTGCTCGATTGAAAGGAATGAATTAAATGGAAATACAGGAAAAACTCAAGAAAATAGTACAGACACTTGACTCGAAAAAAGCTGAAGGAATAGAAGTTCTTGGTATAAGAGACCTTACAGTACTTGCAGATTATTTTGTAATAGCAAATGGTACAAGCACAACTCATACAAAGACACTTGCAGAAGAAGTTGAATATCAGCTTTCACAGGCAGGTGTAAAGCCTACAAGAACTGAGGGACACAACGGTTCAAACTGGATCGTTATAGATTACTCCGACATAATAGTTCACGTATTTTACAAGGAAACAAGAGATTTTTATCAGCTTGAAAGACTATGGGCTGATGGTGAACACGTTGACATTGATGAACTCATAAAGTAAAAATTAATTCAAAAGGGGCAAGTTTAAGATGAACAGATATGATTTTAATGCCATAGAAGCAAAATGGCAGAAAATATGGCAGGAAAAACAGTGCTTCAAGGCTGGAACAGATTATTCAAAACCAAAGTTCTATGCACTTGTTGAGTTTCCCTATCCGTCAGGACAGGGACTTCACATAGGACATCCGCGTCCGTATACAGCTATGGATATAGTTTCAAGAAAAAGAAGACTTGAAGGATACAATGTACTTTTCCCGATGGGTTGGGATGCATTCGGACTTCCGACAGAAAACTATGCAATAAAAAACAAGATACATCCTGCAATTGTTACAGAAAAGAATATAGCAAGATTCAAAGGACAGCTTCAGGCACTCGGTCTTTCGTTTGACTGGGACAGAGAAGTAAATACAACCGATAAGGATTATTTCAAGTGGACACAGTGGATATTCCTTCAGATGTTTAAAAAAGGACTTGCATACAAGAAGGAAATGGCTGTAAACTGGTGTACATGCTGTAAGGTAGTTCTTGCAAACGAAGAAGTTGTAGGTGGTGTCTGCGAAAGATGTGGCGGTGAAGTTGTAAGAAAAGTAAAGTCACAGTGGATGCTCAAGATCACAGAATATGCGCAGAGACTTCTTGACGATCTTTCAGAAGTAAATTATCTCGAAAGAATAAAAGCTACTCAGACAAACTGGATAGGCCGTTCAACAGGTGCTGAAGTTGATTTCTCAACAACATCGGGTGACAACCTTAAAGTATATACAACACGTCCTGATACACTCTTTGGTGCGACATATATGGTTATAGCTCCTGAACACCCATATATTGAAAAATGGAAAGATATTCTCAAAAACAATGATGAGATAAAGGCATATCAGGAAAAGGCAGCAAGAAAGTCTGACTTTGAAAGAACTGAAATAGTAAAAGAAAAGACAGGCGTAAAGCTTGACGGTGTTATGGCTGTCAACCCTGTAAACGGTAAACAGATACCGATATTTATTTCAGACTATGTACTTATGACATACGGAACAGGTGCTATTATGGCTGTACCTGCTCATGATACAAGAGACTACGAATTTGCAAAGGTATTCGGTCTCCCTGTAATAGAAGTTGTAAAGGGCGGAAATGTAGAAGTTGAAGCATTTACAGACTGCGAAACAGGCACTATGGTAAACAGTGATTTCCTTGACGGTCTCTCTGTTGAAGAAGCAAAGGTAAAGATAAAAGAATGGCTTGAAACAAACGGAAAGGGTGTTTCAAAGGTAAACTACAAACTCAGAGACTGGGTATTTTCAAGACAGAGATACTGGGGCGAACCTATACCGATCGTTCAGTGTGAAAAGTGCGGATATGTACCGCTTCCTGAAAGCGAACTTCCGCTCACACTTCCTGATGTTGAAAGCTATATGCCTACAGATAACGGTGAAAGTCCGCTCTCAACTCTCGAAAGCTTTATAAATACAACTTGTCCATGCTGTGGCGGTCCTGCAAAGCGTGAGACAGATACAATGCCTCAGTGGGCAGGTTCATCATGGTACTTCCTCCGTTACTGCGATCCGCACAACGAAAAGGAACTTGCTTCAAAGGAAGCTCTTGATTACTGGATGCCTGTTGATTGGTACAACGGCGGTATGGAACATACAACACTTCATCTCCTCTATTCACGTTTCTGGCATAAGTTCCTCTATGATATAGATGTTACATCACAGAAAGAACCATATATGAAGCGTACAAGCCATGGTTTCATACTCGGTGAAAACGGTGAAAAGATGTCCAAGTCAAGAGGAAATGTAATAAATCCTGATGACGTAATAGCAGAATACGGTGCTGATACACTCAGACTCTACGAAATGTTTATAGGTGACTTTGAAAAGACTGCTCCGTGGAGTAACTCAAGTATCAAGGGCTGTAAGAGATTCCTTGACAGAATATGGGCTCTCCAGGAAAATATCATAGATGGTGACGAATACAGAGAAGAACTCAGATCCGCTTTCCACAAAACAATAAAGAAAGTTTCTGAAGATATCGAATCTCTCAAGTTCAACACAGCTATAGCTGCAATGATGGCGCTCCTCAATGATATTGCAGCAACAGGTAGTATAAATCGCAGAGAATTTGAAGACCTTCTCGTTATGCTCAATCCTTTTGCTCCTCATATCACAGAGGAACTCTACGCAGAATGCGGATATGAAGGTTTCCTCCATGATCATGCATGGGTTAAGTTTGATGAAGCACTTTGTGTTGACAGCACAATAGAAGTTGTTATTCAGGTAAACGGAAAGCTCAAGTCAAAGGTTATGCTTCCTGTTGACAGCACAAAGGAACAGGCATTTGAAATAGCACTCAAAGATGAAAAAATCATCGAAGCTGTTGATGGAAAGAATATAGTAAAGCAAATATATGTACAAAATAAGCTCGTCAATTTTGTAGTAAAATAACAAAATAACATATGAGCTGAAAATACTCTTGACAACACTATGGTTGGTGTGATAAAATAGTAATATGTTATTCGCATGTTTACTATATTTATAGTTTTATAATAATTGTTTAGCTGATTGATTGTAGTACCAGTTGATTATATATAAGATTGGAGTTCTACTTTAATCGCAGAGGAAAATTAATTTTAATTTTGATGACTGACATTTGTATTTAGCTTACATTAATTACAAATGGTTTAGTATAAACCTCTGTCTTAGCGGCAAAGGGAGGGAATAAAAGTGGCAGAAGTTCGTGTTGGTAAAAATGAATCTTTAGATACAGCACTCAAGCGCTTCAAGAGATCTTGTGCAAAGGATGGCGTTATCGCTGAGGTTCGTAAGAGAGAACACTACGAAAAGCCTTCGGTAAAGCGTAAGAAGAAATCCGAAGCAGCTCGTAAACGTAAGTATTAATCCAGGGGCTTTTTTATAAAGCAAACTGAAAGGTGGGCATTATTGCCCACCTTTTTTCATATTATAGAAATATATTGTTAATTGTAAAAAAGAGAAAAATAAGTGTTGATATTTTACGATTAATAAGTTATAATATATAATATGAAATAAAAATAAATTGGGGGTTAAAATTATGTGGGCTTATGAAAGCGTATTTTATCAGATTTATCCGCTTGGTTTTTGCGGAGCATCATTTGAAAATGACGGGGTTGTAAAGGAAAATATTCTGAAGGTTGCTGACTGGATACCGCATATCAAGGAAACAGGGTGCAACGCAATTTATTTTTCACCTGTATTTGAATCTGATACACATGGGTACAATACACGTGATTATTCAAAAATTGATTCACGTCTGGGTACAAACGAAGATTTTAAGGAGCTTTGCAAAAAACTTCATGAAAATGATATAAAAGTTGTGCTTGACGGTGTATTCAACCATGTTGGAAGAGGATTCTGGGCTTTTAAAGATGTTCTTGAAAAGAGAGAGGGTTCTCCTTACAAAGACTGGTTCAATATAAACTTTTCAGGAAATTCAGGTTACAATGACGGTCTTTGGTATGAAGGCTGGGAAGGTCACTATGATCTTGTAAAGCTCAATCTCAAAAATGAACAGGTTATAAATCACATTTTTGAATGTATAAAAGGCTGGATAGAAGAGTTTGATATAGACGGGCTCAGACTTGACGTTGCATACTGTCTTGACCATGATTTCATCAGAAGACTCAGAAGCACTTGTGACAGTATGAAAAAAGATTTTCTCCTCTTAGGTGAACTTCTGCACGGTGACTACAGTATGTTCGTAAATGATTCCATGCTTCACAGCGCAACAAACTACGAATGTTACAAGGGAATACATTCAAGTTTCAACAGCATGAATATGTTTGAGATATGTCATTCACTCAAAAATCAGTTCGGACCTGAAAACTGGTGTCGTTACAGAGGAATGCATCTGCTTGCTTTCGTTGACAATCATGATGTATCGCGTATAGCAAGCATACTTACAAATCCTCAGCATCTGCCTCTTGCTTATGCAGTTATGTTTGGTATGCCGGGTATTCCTTGTGTTTATTATGGCAGTGAATGGGGAACAAAGGCGCTTAAAAGCGATGGTGACCCAGCACTTCGTGTAAGTTTTGAAAAACCTGAAAGTAATGAGCTTACAGAGTGGATATCAAAGCTTGCAAAAGCACATAAGGAAAGTAAAGCACTTTGTCATGGCGGACTTCTTATACGTCATCTTACAAACAAACAGTGCATATTTGAGCGTTGTTGCGATGATGAGAGAGTTCTTGTAGCAATAAATGCAGATGGCTGTGATTATACAGCACATTTTGATGCAAATGCAGGAGCGGCAGTAGACCTCATAACCGGAGATAAGCATGACTTTGGCGGTGGAAGTCATTTACCACCATATAGCGCTAGATACTGGAAAATTGTATAATTTTGCAATAAATCCGAAACAAATCTTATTTTGTTTCGGATTTATCTGAAAAAAATTTATAAAAATTCGTCTAAATTTATATACTTTACTTGAATTTTTAGTTTTTATACTGTATAATAATATAATAAAGTTATATATCAGGTAAATAAAATTATGGGAGGGGTACAGTTTATGATACTGGATTCATTGGAATTTAAGGCGATGGAAAGTGGTATTAAGGCCATGTCCATCAAACAGCAGGTACATACACACAATATTGCAAATATTGATACACCCGATTATAAGCTGAAAACATTTTCTTTTAAAAATGCTCTTGAAGATGCGTTCAACAATAACGGCGAGTATCAGTTTGAGGCTACAGTAACAGAAAGAGACAATACGGAGGTTCTTATCGACGGAAATAATGTTGACGTTGAAGCTGAGAACCTTGAATTGTATAGTGCGTACATACAGTCAGCGGCTACTATACAGAAAATGAACTCTGTTATTAATGATCTGAGATATGTACTTACAAACGCTAACTTCAAGTAAGGGGGATATGGAAAAATGGCTTTTTTAAATTCACTCAATATTGTCGGTTCTGCTCTTACTGCTGAAAGATTCAGAACAAATATAATATTGCAGAATATTGCAAATCAGAAAACTATCGGTGTTGACGGAGAAGATCCTTATCGCAGAAAGCACGTTATATTTCAGGAACGTGAACAGACATTCAGCGAAATATTTGACAGTGTTTCGGGTGGCGGTGTCCGTGCGGTGAGAGTAGAGGAAAGTCAGGAAGATTTTGTTCCTGTTTATGATCCTACTCACCCTGAAGCTGATGAAGACGGATATATTTATTATCCGAACGTAAACAACACAGAAGAACAGCTTGATCTTATGGAAGCTACCAGAGTATATGAAGCAAATGTTTCAGCTCTCAGTGTTGTAAAGGCAATGGCTTCAAAAGCTCTTGAAATAGGAAGATAACTTTATTATATAATTATACAGATATAGAGGAAATTTGATATGATCAACAATATGTTTATTACACCGCTTGTACAGATGCCTACAATAGCTGAACTTGGCGGAAGTGCAAAATACAGTGGTATTGATGTAAAGACTGATGACAGTGAAATGTCATTTGCAGACACATTAGGAAAGAAAATAGCAGAGATAAAAAGTCTCGAACAAAAGTCACTTGACAGTGCTTATGCAGTGGCTATGGGACAGACCGAAGATATAGAAGGCGCAATGATAGATGCAACAAAAGCATCTGTTGCGATAGAGACTGCAGTGCAGATAACAACAAGAGCAGTAAATGCATATAAGGAGATAATGCAGATGCAGATCTGATATGTGTTCATAATAATGAATAATGTCGGAGATATTGGACTTTAAGTATGGAGAATGATTGTTCAGATGAAGGAAAAATTAAAAAAATTATGGGATAAAACAAAAACTTTCTGGGGAGGACTTGCTAAGAAAGTAAAGGTTCTTATCATAGCAGCAGCTGCGGTGATCATAGTCGGTGCTATTGTATTGACCATGGTCCTTAACAAACCTGATGGTTGGATAGTCCTTTTCCCCGATATGACAAGTGATGAATCAGCTGAGGTTTATCGTGAACTTCAGGCTATGGACGTAGAAACTAAATTAAACTCAGACGGTGAGATAGAAGTACGTGAAGAAGACTGGGATATGCTTGTTTACGAACTTGCAGAAAGAGGTTATCCTCAGTCAGCACCTTCATACGGAACTTTTTTCGATAACCTGAGCATGACAATGAGTGAGTTTGAAAAGAAACAGACACTTCGTTTTGAACTTCAGGACAGAATACAGACTACACTCAAACGCATTGACGGGGTAAAAGGTGCCATCGTTACTATAAGTTTTCCTGAAACTACAAACTATGTATGGAAGGAAAGTGAAGAAGTAGCAACTGCCAGTGTAATGCTTACTCTTGAAAAAGGTGTGGAATTTGGCAGTGATCAGGTACAGGCTGTAAAAAATATAGTAGCTTACAGTGCACAGCAGGTAAGCCCTGAAGATGTAACAGTTGTAAATGCAACCACAGGCGAGGAAATGCTTGTTGTTGTAGAAGAACCAACAGAACAGTTTGGTGATAAAGAACGTATAGATTATGAAAAGATGATACAGGACAAGTATGAAGCAAATGCAAGAAAAATACTTGAACCTATATATGGTAAAGATGGTGTAACAGCTGCCGCATCGGTTACTATCGACTATGATAAGATAACTCAGGAAATGAAGGAACTTATCACAGACGAAAACGGTGAAGGTGTAAAACAGAATCAGCACATAGAATACGGTGTTGATGGTGTTGTTGATCCGGGCGGAGTAGTAGGCGAAGAAGATAATACAGATATTCCTAATTACGGAAATCTTGAAGATGATCTTGATTCAGATACTACACCTCATTACCAGAGAGATACAGAATGGGCAATAGGATACATACTTACACAGACAGAGAGATCACAGGGCGGAATAACAGATGCAAGTATAGCTGTTGTTGTTGCTACAGAATCAGGTGTACTTACAGCTGATGAAACTGAAATGGTTACACAGCTTGTAATGAATGCAACAAATATACCTCAGGAAAATGTTTCAGTAGGAGCAAAACTTGCAGCTGCACCAAATGGAAATGTTCCTGGAGAAGATCCTGCTACATCTGATGAAATTCCGTTCTACAAGAAACCTATATTCAAATATCTGCTTATAGCCGGTATTATCTTACTTCTGGCACTTATAATACTGATAGCTGTACTTATAAACAGACGTGCTAAGAAGAAGATAGCTCAGGCACAGGCAGAGAGTCAGGCAGAGATCGATAAGATGAAACAGACGATTGAAGAAGATAAGTTAAAGAGAATGTCTATAGAAGAAGCTGCCAGAGAGCATGCTGATGTTACAAATGCAACTGCAAATGATGTAAAAGAATTTGCAAAGAAAAATCCACAGATCGCAGCAGCTCTTATACGTTCAATGATGAAAGAACAGCAATAAATAAAGGTCAGGGGAAGTGAATAAGTTGCGACGTATTTTCAAATCAGAAGATGTTGTAAAGATTGCAGATGCAGTCAAGATTCCTGATTGTGTGGTACGGACAGAGCCTGTAATTTTGCCGGAGTCAACAATTATTGGAGAATCCGGTGATAAGACTCCTGACATAGAGCAGAGTATTCATGATGAAAATATTTCAGAAGATGTTGTACAGGATTATGAAGGTGTACAGGATGAAGCTGATATTGTTGAAGATGATGCTGTGCGTATAAGTTATGATGAGAAGCAGGAATATATTGCTTTTCAGGAAAAGATGCTTATCGAAAGGGAAGCTTTTATAAAACAGGCTCAGACAGAAGCGGCAAAAATAATAGAAGAAGCCGAAGAAAGTAAAAAAAGAATAATAGAAGAAGCAAATCATATATCAGATAAGATAATGGAAGATGCAAGACAGAAGGGATATGCAGAAGGCGAAGAAAAGAGAAAGCAGGAAACCGAAAAGTACATTTTACATATTTCCGAAGTACTTGAAGAGTTAAAGCAAGCGCAGGAAGAATATTTCGATGATTATGCTGCTGAATTAAAACTTCTTTCTCTCGAAATAGCCGAAAAAGTCATTGCACAGAAACTTTCAGAAGAACCGAGTTCTTTGTTTCCGCTTATAAGAAGTGCAGTAAAGTCTATAAGAGAAGTAAACTGGATAAAAGTTGAGATTTCTGATAAATTTAAAGAAGTTGCTGCTGATTTTGAAAAATCTTTAAGCGAACTCAAACCTGAGCAAATTGTGGAAGTTGAGTTGAGACGTGACGCAAATCCCGGTACTTGCGTTGTTCATACCTCAGAAGGTGTAACAATAGCTACTGTTAAAACACAGCTTGAGAATATCAGGGAATATTTTATGAGATATAAGGATAGTGAGGATGATGAGGCAGAAGCTAGATCAGACGAAACTGCGAAAAAGTCTGAGGCATAATAACTTTCACAATGTGCTCGGAAAAATAGAACAGATAGTCGGCATGACTGTTGAGGCAACAGGAATGTCGTGCAATATCGGTGATGTTTGTATAATATCGGGCGTAGGAAAGGAACGTAAAAGAATTCAGTCTGAGGTTGTCGGATTTAAGAATAACAAAGTTCTGCTGATGCCATATGGCGATATAGACGGTATAGGATATGGCAGTTTTGTAAGCAATACAGGAGAAAAACTCAAAATAAAAATGAGTGAAGCTCTTATAGGCAGAACTATTGATGCACTTGGAAATCCTATAGACAATCAGGGGGAAATAAAATCAGACGTTTATTACAGTATAAACGGTTCTCCTGCCAATCCTATGAGAAGACCTCCTATAGTTGAACCACTGGAATTTGGTGTTAAGGCAATAGATGGTATGATAACCATAGGAAAAGGACAGAGAATGGGTATATTTGCCGGAAGTGGTGTAGGTAAAAGTACACTCATGGGAATGATAGCCCGAAATATCAAAGCTGATGTAAATGTCATAGCTCTCGTTGGCGAACGTGGACGAGAACTTATGGAATTTATAAATAAAGATCTTGGACCAGAGGGGTTAAAAAGAAGTGTTCTTGTTGTTGCAACATCAGATCAGCCTGCAATGCTCAGATCAAAATGTGCGCAGACTGCTACAGCAATTGCAGAATATTTTAAGGATCAGGGAAAAGATGTATTGCTGATGATGGACTCTCTTACACGTTTTTGTATGGCAGAAAGAGAGATCGGTCTCAGTGTAGGTGAACCTCCTATAGCAAGAGGTTATACACCGTCTATTTACGCTTCACTTCCGAAACTTCTGGAGCGATGCGGAAACTTTGAAAAAGGTTCTATAACAGGGATCTTTACAGTACTTGTTGAAGGTGATGACTCCAATGAGCCTATCTCGGATACTGTAAGAGGTATCATAGACGGACATATAATGCTGTCAAGAAAGATAGCCATGAAAAATCATTATCCGGCAATAGATGTACTGGCAAGTATAAGTCGTCTTATGTCGGGAATAGCGACTCCTGAACAGAAATCGGCGGCAGGTGCAATAAGAAAGATAATGTCACTTTACAATGAAAATCAGGATCTTATTTCAATAGGTGCATATAAGAGCGGTACAAATCCCGAACTTGATTATGCAATAAAACACATTGATGCTGTAAACAAATTTCTTCAGCAACCTGTGGATGCTCGTTCATCAATGGCAGAAACCATACAGACTATGATAAATATTGCTAAATAGAAAGATGTGGTAGCATGAAAAAATTTCAGTTTTCTTTAAAAAAGATGCGTGACTATAAAAGACAGCTTCTTGAAAGGGAAAAAGGTTATCTTCTGAGTTTGTATTCAGAATATAATCTGCTGGAAGAACGATACAATACACTTACTGATGATATGAGAAAACTATGCCTTTCTTCAGAAAATGACATGAAAAGAGGTATAAGTGTACGAGAGATACAGATCTATGAACTAAAAAAGACATCTATCAGAGATGAACAGGCTCAGCTTCGCATTCAGATGAATGTCATGGAGGGGTCTATAGAAAAACAACGAAAAGTTGTAATAAAATATTCACAGGAAATATCGGGGCTTGATAAGCTTGAAGAAAAACAGAGAAGCGAGTACATGTATATCCTGGGAAAAGAAAGTGAAAGGGATATTGAGGAGTTTCTCTCATTCAAACTTACCAAAACCAAAGAAGATGAATATTATGAATCAGATATCAGCTAAAATAATATAGAGAATATCTTCAGAGAAAGGTGGTGAGAAATATGATGATAGATATTAATACAACACAGGGGAAAACTTCATTTGATGCTGCTATGGTTTCCAAGGGAAATGAAAATACTGTACAGCTTGGTACAGAATTTTTAGATTTGCTTTGCGGACAGATCACTGCAGATGAAGGGTTTATGACAATGGTTTCAGGAGAAAAATCTTCTGAGATGCTTATGAATATGTGTCCTGATACAAATATTGCAGGAATGTTTAATGCTTATGTATCTTCAGAAAAATCTGAAGAAAATATCAATATGCTTTTACAGGTATCTGAAAAGGAAGAGGCCGATGCAGATTTTTGCAAAGCAGTTTCTGATAGTGGAATAGCTGCTGAAAATCTTGTAGATGTAGTTTTCAGAGATGCTGAAAATATACCTGAAGTTATTGATGATAACATTATCAACAGTAATGTCAGAAGTATCGAAACAGTTTCAGAAAATACATTTTCTGGAGTGAATACTGTTTTTAATAAAACAGAAATATACACTCAAAGTTCTCAATATGTTCAGAAATTTTCAGATGTATCTGAAGAAAGTAATAATATTGAGGATGCCGGCAGATATGTACATGATGAAAATGATATGAACTTTGGTATATCTGAAGGTAAAACAGTCAGTGTGGTTGAAACGAAAACAGAAGCTCATGCAGATGTATTTGAAAAAACTGTTATTGACAGTACAGATTCAGAAGCAAAGATATCTTTTAATGAAACAGTAACTGCAAAAACAGTAGTTTCCGAAGATGAAGTATCTGTAATACAGAACACATTCCAAGAAACAGAACCTGTAAAAACAGTAGTTTCTGAGAATACAATACCTGAAATTCAGAATACATTCAAAGAAACTGCAACAGTAGTGTCTGAAAATTCAGTACCGGAGATGCAAAGTACATTCAAAGAAACAGAACCTGTAAAAACAGTAGTTTCTGAAAATTCAGTACCTGAAATTCAGAATACATTTAAAGAAGTTGCAACAGTAGTTTCTGAGAATACAGTATCAGAAATTCAGAACACATTCAAAGAAGTTGCAACAGTAGAAACAGTAGTTTCAGAAAATGAAGTATCTCAAATACAGAACACATTCAGGGAAACAGTAACAGTAAAAACAGTAGTTTCTGAGAATACAGTATCAGGGGTACAGATAACTGATTTGGAGAATGTTACATATTCAACATCTGAAAATACACATATACCGACAGAATATAGTGTATCAGATGATACAGCAAATATTGAATCTTTACAAAACTTTAGCATTGAAGATGATGTAAAGAATGATAAGTTTGTTTTAAAATCAGATGAAGTTCAGACTAATGAAAAAAATGTGAATTTATCTGAAAAAGACCAAACAGGTAGCTTTGAAACACTTATTAATGAAGCAGTGACATTAACATCACTTGATTTTGCGGGCAGATCGTCCGAATATATATTAGAGGATGTTATTGCACAGAAGGATATTTCCGGACAGACAATGGAAGCACTTGGCGCAGGTATAAAGGCAGGCAAGGAAGAGTTTATAATAAAACTTACTCCTGAAGGACTTGGCGATATAACTGTAAAGTTTGAAAAGACAGATGAAACTGTACTTGTAAAGCTTATAGCAAGTGATGAAAGAACAGCACAGCTTTTAAATCAGGAACTTGATGTACTCAGAACTATGTTAAAACCTCATAATGCTGAGATACAGAATGTGGAACACAAAAGCAATGATGCTCATGATGATGCATTTTATTCTGGTGAAAATCATGGTAACAGATTTGGAAATGAATCGCATCAGAATGATGAACGTCCGGGAAGAACAGTTTATCAGTCAGGAAGATTTGTTGAAGTAACAGATGACTTAGATGATGAGCTTCAGCCGGAAATGGTGTCAATATTATCCGGAAACATTATGCTTAACAGGTATATATGATTTTAGACAGGGGGAATTATCATGGCAGTGTCAGGAGTTTCAAATGACAGAAACTATACCGGTTTGCTTAACTCAGCCGGAAAAGTTCAGCCGGAAGATCTGTCAAAGAAATACGGAATAACATATGCTACAGAAGAAAATGGCTCTCTTTCAGTAGATGATTTCTTTACTTTGATGATTACTCAGCTTACAAATCAGGATTTTATGAATCCTACAAATGATAACGAGTTTATGTCACAGATGTCACAGTATTCTTCAATGCAGGCGATACAGGAAATGGCAAAGTTTACACAGCAGAATTATGCGATGTCCATGGTTGGCAAGACCGTTACAGCTTCAAAGTATACAAACGGAAATCAGGTAACAGAAACCGGAGTAGTTGAACAGCTTATAAAAAAAGATGACGAGTATCAGGTCAAGGTGAACGGAAATATGTTTACACTAAGTCAGATACAGGTTATAGGTGTAGCTGAAGAACAAGGCGGTGTAGATGCCGGAGGCGGAAGTACCGATACGGATAAAAAGGACGAGAGCAGATTTTATTATGATGCAGCGACAGCATTGGGGTAATTAAAACCGAAAGGGAGTGTGAGTAATGGACGATTTTTTGACATTGAGACGTTTAAGCACACCGATTACCACAGGTATACCTCAGACGATACCTACCGAATATACAGAGACTGTTTCGGGAGAATCGTTTGACGATATATTAAACGCACAGCTTGGCAAAGAGTCAGAAAAAACGATAGATGCAGCTGATCTTGTTGCATCAGGAGTTAATTTTTCAAAACATGCTATGAATCGTGTTTTACAAAGAAACATTGATTTGTCAGCAGAAAGTCTTTCACGACTTAATGAGGGAATACGACTTGCCGATGAAAAGGGACTTGATGATACTCTTATTCTGGTTGATTCGGCAGCGTATATAGTGAGCGTGAAAAACAACACAGTAATAACCACTGTAGCCAGCAATGAGCTTCAGGGGAACGTATTTACAAATATAGACGGTGCAGTTGTTGTATAGCCGGACCTTTTAAAGGAAGCTATAGCAGCGGTCGGAATGACAGATGACCGCTGCACACCGTTTATGGTATAAAATTTTTAAATTATTGGATTTTTTTAGGGGGTCAATATTATGGTAAGATCATTATATTCAGGTGTTGCAGGATTAAAAACACAGCAGACAAAGATGGACGTTATAGGTAACAATATCGCAAACGTAGGTACATACGGATATAAGTCAGGCAGAGCTACATTTAAGGATGTTTACTATCAGACAAACGTAAACGCTACTGCAGCTACAGGAAACTCAGGCGGTACAAATGCTATACAGGTAGGTTACGGTGATTCTGTAGGAAGTATCGATATAAATACTTCAACAGCTGCTATGTCAGCAACAGGTTACAGCCTTGACGTTGCGATCGGCGGTGAAGGATATTTTCAGGTAATGGACAGCGACGGCAAGATTTTCTATACTAAAGCCGGAATGCTTGACATAGACGCTGAAGGAAACCTTGTAGACGTAAACGGTAACTTTATACTCGGTTCATCCGGTGAAAGCACACAGGATCCTGCTTCAAACAGAATACAGATAAGTCTGCCTTATCTTGATGCAGCAACAGGTACAGCGTCAGATACTATCAACGGTATTGAGTACAGCATAGATGCAAGTAATATGACAACAAAGTCAAATGTAAATATAACATTTGTATCAAGCAATGCTCTTCCTATCGGGCAGCCTGCATCAGCAGAGATATCATCATCATCTATAGTTGTTACACTTAATGCAAAGGAAGAGTTTGCAAGTCTTGATGATTTCAACGTTGCAATAAATGAAGCTATAACAGCAGCAAACGGCGGTGTTGAACACCCCGGCGGAACATTTACTGTTACTATGGATGATCCTACAGCATTTGTAGAAGGTATAACAGGTGCTGAAATAGTAAGCAGTGATTTCGGATATAATTCAGGTACGGTTTCAGTTCCGTCTGATCTTAAGTCTCTGTTTTCACTTGTTTCAGTAAATGATGGTTTTGCAGGAAATACACAAGATGCAAATATGCAGCTTCAGCTTGATGCCGAAAACAATCTTACTATCAAAGTAGGAGCTTATACAGCTACTGTAAACGCTTCACAACTCGGTACAGCCGGTACTATAGTTATGAGAAATCCTGATTCAACTGACAGAACAGATTCATTTGTAATATCATATCCAAGCCTTACTTCACTTCAGAGTCATATATTCACTACAGGTATAACAAGTTATACATCAGCAGAGCCTGTTGCTATGACACCAAGTGAACCTACAAAGAGTCTTGGTCTTGGTTCTACTCCATTCAGACTTGACGGAGGAACAGAAGGCGGAGAACAGACAGTAGCTAACCTTACAAGTATCGGTATAAATGATGATGGTGTTATTACAGGACTTCATGAAGTTTACGGAGTAGTGGAACTCGGAAGAATCGATATTGCAACATTCTCAAACCCTGCAGGTCTTGCTCAGGTCGGAAATACATATTTTGAAGTGACACTCAACTCAGGTGATCCGATAGTTGTTCACCCGGGTGATGAAGGTTCAGGTGCATTGGTTGCGTCAACACTTGAATCATCAAACGTTGACCTTTCAAATGAATTTTCTGATATGATCATGACACAGAGAGGATTCCAGGCTTCTTCACGTGTAATCACAGTATCGGATACAATGCTTGAAGAACTTATCAATCTCAAGAGATAAAAATGATACAGTTTAGTTTTTTATGATTGAAAATGAGAGGCGGTTATGCCGTTTGTTAAGTATAATCGCCTCTTTTTTCTATAAATTTTTTGTATATAGAGGATGTGGGTAAAATGATAACACTGACAAAACTTAATGGTACGGAATTTTTACTTAACTGCGATCTTATAGAAACTATACAGGAAAATCCCGATACTACCATAAGACTTTCAAACGGTAATGTGTATATCGTTAAAGAAGCCGCCAGTACAGTACTTGAACTGACATTGCAGTTCAGAAGAAAAGTATGGAGCGGTGTATTCAATAAGGAGATATAGGGGTGATTTTTAATGGATTTGTTATCAGTATTGGGTTGGATACTGGCTGCTGTATTGGTAGTTATAAGTATCATAATGGGGGAAGATCCTGAAACGGGAAAAACTATTTTGGTAATGAAACAGCTGGAAGGATTTATTGATATTCCGTCAATTGCGATAGTTATTGGTGGTACAATAACGGCTATGATGGTTTCATATCCTGCAAGTGTTTTTAAAAATACCTTCAAGCATCTCAAGATAGTTTTGTTTCCTAAGAAATATAATCCCCTTGAGTGTATTGAACAGATAACAACGTTTGCAAAAGAAGCCAGAATAAATGGTCTTCTTGCACTTGAAGATAAATTAAATCAGATCGATGATCCTTTTATGAAGAATTCTCTGCTTCTTGTAGTTGACTCTGTTGAACCTGAAAAGGTAAAGACACTTCTTGCAAATGAGCTTGATTATCTTGACGAAAGACATTCACAAAGCATTTCGTTTTATATGAAAGCTTCAGAGTACGCTCCTGCTTTTGGTATGGCAGGTACTCTTATAGGTCTTATAAATCTTCTTGCAAATATGAGTGATGCCGATTCACTTGCTTCGAATATGGCGGTTGCACTTGTTACAACGTTCTACGGTGTTCTTATGGCAAATCTCATATTTAAGCCTATTGCAAACAAGCTTAAAAAGAGACATGAAGAAGAGTATCTTTATAAGATGATAATAAGCGAAGGTGTTCAGGCTATTCAGGATGGTGATAATCCTACATTTATAGAAGAAAAACTTATGAGATTGTTACCTACAAGTGTTCTTGGTGCTAACGGAAAGAAAAAATAAAAGTAGAAGATATAGGTGATGTATTTTTGAGATAACGGGGGTGTAGTTATGGCAAAAAAACAGCGTGAAGAAGAAAGTGGCGGCAGCTGGATGGATACATATGGCGACATGGTCACATTGTTGCTTACGTTTTTTGTTATGCTTTACAGTATGTCATCAATAACTGATGAAAAGTGGCAGGAAATTGTATCCGCTTTTAATATCGTAGGAGAAGAAAAAGTTGATGCAATTATTTTTGAAAAAGCTGATGGTGATGAAGGCACAGCAGGAGATATGCTCGGTACATATGAAGATGATGAAGAAAATAAGGGAACTATGTACAATTCAGCCATAGAAGAATTATTTGATAAGATCAAGACATATGTTGATGAAAATGATATGAGCAACAGTATTCTTATGCAGATGTCATCAGATGCTGCTGAGGAAGATAGTGAAGACAATGAAGAAAGTGAAGAGTATAACGAAGAAAATATCTCTATACAATTCAACGACAACGTTCTTTTCGAACCGGATCAGGCTACGATAAAGCCCGGAAGTGAAGAAGTTCTTCAGTTCCTTGGCGATTGTCTTGCAAGTGTGCAGAATGATATAGCAGTGGTTATAGTAAAAGGACATACAGCTATAAGTCCTACTTCTACAGTGGACTCAAGACTGCTTTCGTCTGAACGTGCAGGAACTATCTCAAACTTTTTCCAGTATAATTCAGGAATGCCTTCTACTATGCTTATTCCTATGGGTCTTGGAAGTGACTATCCGATTGCTTCAAACGATACCGAAGAAGGAAGAGCTAAAAACAGAAGAGTAGAGATAGTTATTATCAACAAAGAAAGTCAGCTTGGAAAGAGTTCAGAATTCTTAAAAGCAATAGGTGCTTCTTTTGATATAAATTCTACAGAATCAATGTCAAACAGCATCAGATGATGAATATCGATTTTTCGGGGAGTTGATTTTATGCATCATGATATTAATAATAATTTGAAAGGAAAAAATGCGAAGATGATAAATGTACAGGAAGCTCAATTTCCCAGATTTGATATAAGCGAAAATGATAAATTAGATTCATCAGAGTTAAATACTAAAAGACATATGGAGCTTTTATTGGATGTTCCGGTAGATATCAGAGTTCAGGTCGGAAAGACTAAAAGAACGATGGGCGAGATAATGAGACTCTCTCAGGGTTCTGTTATACAGCTTAATAAGCAAGCCGGTGCACCGGTAGATGTTATTGCTAATGATCAGCTTATTGCAAAAGGTGATGTAATAGTGATGGACGACAAATTCGGTGTTCGTCTTACAGAAATAAGTACAAATAAAGTTGTTTCTGTCGGAAAATAAAATCAAACATGGAGGCGGTCTTTTGGGCGGAAGTATAGTAGGCAAGATATTTACAGTTATAGCAACACTTATAATATTTGTTGTTATACTGTATCTTGCCTATAAAACGACTAAGATGTTGGGAAAGCGTTATTCGCTTGGAAATATGGGGAATAAAAATCTGAAAATCATTGACAGTATGCATATCGGTCAGGATAAGATGCTTATGATAGTAAAATCAGGTGATAAAACTGTTCTGATCGGTGTTTCAAAAGATCATATGGAATATATATGTGACGTTGATGAGTCAAAGCTTGTATTTTCAACAGATACAGCGAATGAAAATGGGGTAACTGATTTTGCGCAGATATTAAAAAAGACTGCAGCAGAAAAATTTAATTTCAATAAGTCAAAGGAGAACAAAAATGAAAAGGAAAATTAATGTTCTCAAAGGAAAAAAGGATATAAGAAAAACGATCGTAAGTTTTGTTATCAGTGCTCTGTTTTTTGTTTTTCTCACAGGATTTTTAGGAGATACGGTTTCAGCCGAATCTTCCATATCAATAGATTTAAATTCAGGACAGGCAGATAACGGGGCAAGTACGCTTGACCTGCTGTTTTTATTTGCATTCATTGCACTTATACCTACATTTCTGATGATGATGACTTGTTTTACACGACTGGTTATCTCTTTTTCTTTTTTAAGGAATGCTATGGGTACGGCAACTTCACCGCCAAATCAGGTTATTATAGGTTTATCAATCTTTATATCACTTTTTATTATGATGCCTGTTTTTCAGGAAATAAAAACAGAGGCATATGAGCCTTACAAAGCAGGTGAGATAGAAATTGATGAGGCTATAACAGTCGGTGCTGTACCGCTTAAAGTATTTATGCTAAAGCAGGTATATGAAGAAGATCTCGATATGTTTTTATCACTTGCTGACGCACAGGGTTCACTTGAGATGGAAAAGTATGATTCTCAGGAAAAACTTACAGAGTTAAGTATCTTTGTTATAGCTCCTGCTTTTATCACAAGCGAGCTTAAAAGAGCTTTTCTTATAGGTTTTCTTCTATACATACCGTTTCTGATAATAGACCTTGTAGTGTCAAGTACGCTTATGGCAATGGGTATGGTAATGCTTCCGCCTGCCATGATATCACTGCCTTTTAAACTTATGCTTTTTATAGTTGCCGATGGCTGGAATCTGCTTATCGAGTCACTTATAATAAGTTTTAATTAGAAGGATAGGGGTGTTTTTTCATGACTCAGGCTGATATTCTCGATATATTTATAAATTCGATGTATATGGCATTCAAGCTTGCAGCACCTATTCTTATTGCCAGCATAGTTATAGGTCTTATAGTTGCCGTATTTCAGGCAGCGACCCAGATACATGAACAGACACTTACATTTGTGCCTAAAGTTATAGTTATTGCACTTATGCTTCTTATACTCGGTTCATGGATGATGGAACTTATAGTTGAATTTTTTAATGTTATATTTGATAAAATAGCCGGAATGTAGGTGTTGATCTTTGACAGAGCTTAATGTTGCGATTGAAAATATTTACATGTATGTTCTGGTGTTTATAAGACTCACTGCAATTATTGCTTTCAATCCTATTTTCTCACGAAACAATATACCTTCGATAGTAAGAACCGGAATAATATTTTTTTCAACTATTATTCTGACGCCTGCTATTCCGATACCGTCGGGATATGAAGGAAACAGTTTCGAGCTTATAGGCGGAGCAATAAGAGAGATAGCTGTTGGCTGGCTTTTAGGATATGTATTTAACATATTTTTTTATATGCTTATAATGGTATCCGACATTCTGGATATGCAGTTTGGTCTGTCGATGGCAAAGGTAATGGATCCGGGAACAAATGTTCAGTCAGCGTTTACGGGAAATCTTGTAAATCTTTTGTTTATGGCGTATTTTTTTGTTACAAATACGCATCTGGTGCTTATAAAACTGGCTGTATGTTCGTATGATCTTATTCCGGCAGGTGCTGCAGGAATAAACTTTGATGCGGCAATAGGCTTCGGAATAGATATATTTATAGCGGCCTTTTCTATAGCGATGCGGCTTGCATTGCCATTTGTTGCAGTTGAACTTATACTGGAAATAGGTATGGGTATACTTATGAAACTCATACCACAGATACATATTTTTGTAATAAACATGCAGTTTAAAATTTTGCTTGCCATTGTTGCACTTTTTATTATGGCAAAGCCTATAACTGTATTTATGGAAAATTATATTATTATAATTATAGAAGGTATGAACGATGCTCTGAAAGCACTCGCTTCATAGATTATTTTGATTCGGTTAAAAAAGGGGGGATGAGTCATGGCTGAATCTTCCGGAGAAAAAACCGAGCAACCTACCGGGAAAAAGCGTGAAGATGCCCGAAAGGAAGGTAACGTTCCGCAAAGTAAGGAAGTTACGATAGCAGTAACGCTTATAGCGTCATTCTATATTTTTAAGATGTTGTATCCAATGATATACGGCACGATGCTTACGGTATTAAAAGAAAATTTCGGATTTGTATCAGAACTTGAAAGACTTACAGTTTCTGATATGAATGATTTTTATATCAAATGTCTTTTAAGGTATGCTGTGGCTGCATTACCCTTGCTTGTTATAATAGGATTTGCGGCCATCATAGTTTCATTTGCTCAGACAAAAATGCTTGTGAATTTTAAGTCACTTAAGCCGAAGTTTGACAGAATGGATCCTCTGCAGGGCATAAAAAAATTATTTTCTTTAAAAGGTTTTGTAGAAATTTTAAAATCTGTATTGAAAATAGTTCTTTTAATATATATAATATATATATGCATAAAAAATAAGCTTACGCAACTTCCTAAGCTTATAGACTGCACAGTGGAACAGGCAGCAGATTTTACAGGGGAAGTTATTTTTGATATAATAGAAAAAGTAGTTATCGCTTTTGCAGTTTTAGCGATTGCAGACTACATATACCAAAGATTTCAGTACGAAAAAAATCTTCGTATGACAAAGCAGGAAGTAAAAGAAGAATATAAGAGTACTGAAGGTGACCCTCAGATAAAGGGAAGAATAAAATCAAAACAGCAGGAAATGGCACGTAAGCGTATGCTTCAGGACGTACCTACTGCTGATGTTGTCATAAAAAACCCTACTCATTTTGCTGTTGCTTTAAAGTATGATCTTGAAAAAAGCGGTGCTCCTGTGGTAGTAGCCAAGGGGCAGGATTATATAGCTTTAAAGATAATAGAAATAGCAGAGCTAAATGATGTGGAAACCGTAGAAAATGTTCCTCTTGCAAGGGCACTTTATGCGGCAGTGGATTTAGGTCAGGAAATACCAAGAGAATTTTACAATCAGGTTGCGGAAGTTCTCGCGTATGTATATAATTTGAAGAAAAAGGATATGAGATGATTTGAAAAAATTATTGAATAATACGATTGCGGCATTCGTAATATTGATAGTATTTTTGCTGATAATACCGCTTCCGACACCGATTCTGGATTTCCTTTTTATCGCACAGATCGGAATAGCGCTTCTTATTCTTCTTATGTCAATGTATGTAAAGGAATCGCTTGATTTTTCAATATTTCCGACATTATTGCTTGTAACTACCATGTTCCGACTGGGACTTAATATTTCCTCTACACGTTCGATACTTACAAATGCCGGTTATGCAGGCGAGGTTGTAAAAGTATTCGGTGAGTTCGTTATACGAGGGGACGCTATAGTCGGTGCCATAATATTTATTATCATAGTTCTGGTACAGTTCCTTGTTATCACCAAGGGTTCAGAACGTGTTGCTGAAGTATCGGCACGTTTTACACTCGATGCTATGCCTGGTAAACAGATGGCTATTGACGCTGACTTAAACTCAGGTATGATAGATGAAGCTACAGCAAGAATACGTCGTGAAAAGGTACAGAGAGAAGCGGCGTTTTTCGGAGCGATGGACGGTGCGTCAAAGTTTGTAAAAGGTGACTCGATAATGTCTATCGTAGTAACAGCCATAAACTTTCTCGGCGGTCTTGTAATAGGTATTGTTATTGAAGATATGGAGGCTATGGAAGCCTTGAATGTATACGGTATAGCTACTGTAGGTGACGGACTTATGTCACAGGTTCCTGCTCTTCTGATATCAGTTTCAACAGGTATGATCGTTACACGTTCATCATCTGAAGCCGATATCAATACCGACTTTAAGAAACAGTTCCTTTCGCAGCCACTTGTACTTATTATTGCAGGTATTGCGTTGTTGTTCCTCATGTTTATAGGTTTCCCGCCTTTACAGCTGATAATCATTTCAGCGATGCTTATAGGACTCGGAGTTATGCTCCTGAGAGGCGGTATAAAACCTGATACCCGTGAGGTTGAGGAGGAAGCGCCTACTGAAGAAATCGTCAGTGAGGCAGCATACTACAGAAATATTGAAAATCTTTACGAACTTCTTAATGTTGAGCAGTTGCGTATAGAGTTCGGATACAGCCTTATTCCACTGGTTGATGAGGCAAGCGGAGGAAGTTTCCTTGACCGTGTTGTAATGTTCAGAAAACAGTACGCTATGGAAATGGGTATGATTATTCCGCCTGTTCAGCTCAAAGACAGCAGCAGAATAAATCCAAATCAGTATTCTATCTGTATAAAAGGTGAAGAGGTAGCCAAGGGCGATATACTTGTCGATCACTATCTCGGACTGGCACCGTCTGAAAAAGATGATGTTATAGAAGGAATAGAAACAATAGAGCCTGCATTTGGAATAAAGGCAAAGTGGATAAGTGAGGACAAGAAAGTCAAGGCAGAAATACTTGGATATACACTTATCGATCCGGTTTCTGTTATCATTACACATCTTTCAGAAGTTATAAAATCTCATGCATATGAAATACTCAATCGTGCCGAGATAAACAATATGCTTGAAAATCTTAAAAAGACAAATCCTGCGATAGTAAACGATACAGTTCCGGCTGTTATTTCTGTCGGTGATCTACAGAAGGTTTTAAGCAGACTTCTTCAGGAAGATGTTCCGATAAAGGATCTTGAAACTATTCTCGAAACTCTCGGAGATTATGGTGTAAAGATAAAGGATACGGATATGCTTACAGAGTATGTTCGTCAGTCGCTCAAGAGAACTATTTCACGTAAGTTCACAGAAGCAAATCAGATGAAGGTAATAAGTCTTGATCCAAGTGTTGAAACTATGATCATGGGAGCAGTAAAGAAGCTCGATAACGGTTCATATCTTGCACTTGATCAGAACAATATACAGAAAATAATAAACGCTACAACACAACAAATCGACAAGATCAAGGAGCTTGTTCAGACTCCGGTGATACTTACATCTCCGATAGTCAGAATCTATTTCAAAAAGCTTATTGACCAGTTTTATCCTAATGTTGTTGTATTGTCATTCAGTGAGATCGATACACAGGTACAGATACAGGCACTTGGAAATATAGCTGTTTAAAATTTTCAGAATTTTTTGAGGTGGTGATATTTTGAACGGAATATCAGAAAATACAGGAGCAAAAATGACCGAAGAAGAAGTTGCGGCGCTCCATGAACAATATAAGCATACGGGCGATATAAAAATCAGAAATATGCTTGTTATGAATTACAGCTATATAGCCAAAACAGCGGCTATGCAGCTAAGGGGATTGGCTCAGGGATACGCTCAGATAGAGGATATGGTCAATCATGGCATGATAACACTTATAGACTGTATCGATAAGTATGATGCTTCAAAGGGAATGAAGTTTGAATCATATGCTTTTATGCGCATAAGGGGAAGTGTCATAGATCTTGTAAGAAAACAGGACTGGATACCGCGAAGAGTAAGAACAGCTGCAAAGGAAATATCAGATGCCAAGGCAGCTTTGTGTACTGAATTAAGACGAGAACCTACCGAAGACGAGATAGCAAAAAAACTCGGTATACCGGTAAGTAAACTCAGACAGTACAACTATGAAGTAGCAGGCTCTGTAACGTTTTCTTTTGAGGAGCTTATTCAAAATGTAAATCAGATGGGTTCACTTCTTGAATCAGCTACCAGTGATTATGGAACTCCTGAAAAACAGATTCTGAAAAATGAGTTAAGGGATATTCTGAAATCAGCTATAGAAGAACTTAATGAAAGAGAAAGACTTGTTGTAACACTCTATTATTTTGAAAATCTCAATCTCAGTGAAATAGCACAGGTTTTAGAGGTAAGCGTTCAGCGAGTATCACAGATAAGTTCAAAAGCTATTTCAAAAATCAGAAAAAAGATGTCTGAATATATGGAAGGTTGATTTTTGTACAAATCAGCCGAATAATATTAAAAGGGGGTAATGCCATGTTATCAGGCTTTTATACTGCCGGTTCGGGAATACTGAACGGTCAGAGAGAAATAAACGTAATAGGAAACAATATTTCAAACAATCAGACTGCGGGATACAGGACGCAGAGACTTGTTTCGACAACATTTGAGCAGAATTTTCTTTACAGACTTGAAGACGGTGTATATAACCGTATAGGCGAAGGCGATCCTGCTGTTATCACTGATGTTGTAGAGACCATACACGATGAAAGTTATCTTAAACTTACCGAAAGCCCATACGATATGGCACTTGTAGGTGAGGGATATTTTAATATCGCAGGAAACAACGGTACATATCTTACACGAAACGGAAACTTCAACGTAGATGCTGAAGGTTATCTCGTACTTGAAGGTATAGGACGTGTTCAGGGAAGAAACGGTGACCTACTTGTCAGAGGTGCTGACTGTACCGTAACAGCTCATGGTCTGGTGTACGATACATACGGAAACTATATCGACAGGATCCTTATAACACAGCCTACCGATGAGGCACAGCTTCGAAAAATGAACAACGGATATTTTACTGCCGATGATACAGAGATAGTAGATGTAACTACTGTACATCAGGGACATCTTGAACAGTCAAATGTCGATATGAACGAAGAATACACCAGTCTTATAGAGGCACAGCGTGCATTACAGGCAAACGCATCGGCACTTAAAATGATAGATGCCATGAACGCAAAGACTGCAACTCTTTCATCTATTTCTTAAAAATCTGATATAGGGGAGAAAAATATATGAACAAAGCTTTTTATACAGGTGCGTCAGGACTCAGAGCGTATCAGAACAGCATAAATATAGTAGGTCATAATATCACAAACTCGGCGACAACAGGTTACAAGGTAACAGTGCCTGAGTTCCGTGAACTTATTTATACAAATATGGACGCAAATAAAAATCGTGAAGTTGCAGAAAATGACAAGATAAAAGAAGGTCATGGTGTAAGACTGAGCAACGACGATATGATATTTACTCAGGGTTCTTTTCATAACACAGGTTATCTCCTTGACTTTGCCATAGCAGGTGACGGACTCTTTGCAGTTCAGAACTATGACGGTGATGTTGAGTACACAAGAAACGGAAGTTTTGATATAAGTATAGAGGGAGCAAATGCTTTTCTGGTAACAGCTGAAGGTGAGTACGTACTCGACAGCAACTATCAGAGAATACCTCTTGAACGTGAGCCAAACTCAAATATTCTTAACGTGGATAACGTAAAGAACAGACTCGGAGTTTTTACTTTCGACAATCCTAACGGTCTTATACGAATAGACGGTGGTAGTTTTCTGCCTTCTGAAAATTCAGGAGCACCACAGGTTGCAGATCCGAGTGTATATGATATCCATCAGAATACACTTGAACGTTCAAATGTTGAACTTTCTCAGGAAATGGCAAATCTGATAGTTTCACAGCGAGCATATTCATTTGCCGCAAGAGTGGTAACTACAGCCGATGAGGTAGAACAGCTTGTAAATTCTCTCAGAGGATAACAAATATTTTAAAGGAATAAACTATGGCGAATATTGAAAAATTTGCAACACCTATAAATAACAGAAATATAGTCCGCCCTGTAAAAGAACAGCTTTCACCGGAAGCACAGAGGGCTGATTATCAGAATACGTCAAAAGTAAAGCAAGCGTTGCCGGATTCGGAACTGCTAAAACAGCACAATACTGTCATAACAGAACAGCACAAAGGTCCGGCAGCATTTATGAGCCTTCTCAAAGATCCTGAAGTAACTGTCGGGTTTATGAAAGGCATATTTGCCATGATGGACGTAGTAGCATTGCTACCTATGAAAAATGATGCAATAACTGAAGAAATGCAGCAGCTTTTTGCTCAGCTCAATGTTGATCCCGATATGATAGCCGATGAAATGATAAATCAGGAAAATTCATCAACGGCCTTCAAGGGAGAACTTTTTGATTTTTTGAGAAATCTCATAAGTGAGAGTAAAAATCCCGAAGTTAAAAATGCAGTTATTTCCGTACTCAAAGCTATTAATTCGGAAAAAAGCAGAGAAGATATAACGGTGGCACTTTCGGGAAGTTTTGAATATCTGTCAAAAGAAATGAAACCAAGCCACGAGATTTCCGACAAGCTTCTCTGGCTTTCAAAAGAGTTTGCAAGCGGAGATATGTCACAGAAGTTTGAGCATATAAAAAGTGAAGCACTTGAAGTTCTGTACGATATAGAGCGGAGCATACTCTTCTCTGACCGTACTTCCAAGCTTATTTCGATGATAAGATACAATATGTCCAGGTACAACGATAATCCTGATTTTCTTACAAATTCGGTAAACTATCTTATGACGATGATGACAGAAGCAGAAAAACCTGAATTTTTACAGCTTCTCTATGATCATCTTGCATACTATGAAAACAAAGATTTTTCCGAGTCGCTTTCAGACTCTAAGGTTATGAATGTTATCACCGAGATTCTGAAAAGACAGGGTGAGTCCGAGGAGATAGGTGCTCTCAATCATGAAAGTGTGGAAAATATAATACACAGTATACTTTCTTCACCGAGCAACTTTACACCGCTCCTTCATTTTATCATTCCTGTTGAGTATGAAGATATTTCTTCATTTGCGGAGATGTGGATCGATCCTGATGAAGAAGAAATAAGCAGAGATGGTTCTCAACAACGTATTATTCATATGTTTATAGTTTTCGACATAGAAAATCTCGGAAAACTGGAAGCAGAGTTTTTTGTGCGAGGAAGAGATATTTCACTGTCTTTATATTGTCCGCAGGAAAGTGCAGAGTATATTGCCGATATTTCAAAAGAAATCAAGAGTTGTGCTGATTTTTCCGATTATCGCATGGTTGACGTATCAGTACGCAAATTTACGGAGTCACGTTCACTTGTTGACGTATTTGAAGGGCTTTCAATAAAAAGGACTGGTATAAATGTCAGAATATAAAAATAAAAACAGAAACAAAGCAGTAGCTTTAAAGTATAATACTGATACAGATATGGCTCCTGTTATTATCGCATCGGGATACGGTGAGATAGCAAATAAGATAATAGAAATAGCCGAGCATAACGGTATACCTGTATTCAGAGATGACAGTGCGGCTTCTCTTATGTGTATGCTGGAGGTAGGTGCATCTGTTCCTCCCGAATTGTACGAGGTTATAGCGGCTGTTTATGTACGTCTTATAAAGGCGGCCAAGGAAATTCGATAGATTTTTTTATGATAAAAGGGGGGAATGTTTTTATGACAGAACTTGCTATACCTTCAGAATACGAAGGTTCATTGTGTGAAATAAAAACAACGGAAAATACTTTGATAGCGACAGGGAAAATCGAAAAAATAAACCGCAGCGGAGTAAAGATAAAAGATCGTCACAACGATATGAATATGCTTCCTTACGGTCAGTCACTGAAAATAAATGTATTTAATACAAAACTCGGTTTCAGAGCGTTTGTTGGTTCCGTGTACACATCTTCAAAAGGGGAACTTTATCTTACCGATGTAGTAAGCCTTATAGAACACGAAAGACGAAATTCTTTCCGTGTTGATGTAAATATGAATACAAAGATAAGGTATACTCAGAATTCATATGAACCAAGGAGCGGAGTAGCCGATATAATTCTCAGAGATATCAGTCTTAACGGTATAAAGTTTACAAGCAGAAATCAGCTCGGACGACTGACTGTTATTGACATAGAGATCGATATCGGCAAGAGAAAGCCGATAAGTTTACAGTATAAGATCGTTCGCATTATAGGCGAAGGAAGAGGTCTTACCACATATGGTTGCGAATATATAAGTGATTCGAACAACAGTAAGAGTAATGATGCTTTGTGTTCATACTTATTCAAAAAACAGCATCAGTTTTTAAATAGAAAATAAAAATCAGACACATCATGACAGCTTATAAATAGTTGTTTTGGTGTGTTTTTTGTTTGTTTAAAAATTTCCTGAAAATTTCATTGAATTTGTCATAAATATCATTTATAAACATATTTTTCTATGTTATAATATTAATTGAAAATCATTGTTAAATCCACTGTTACGTGGTATAATTAAAGGAGAACACAAATGGAAAACAAACCGACATTATTATCGCAGAACATCGATGCTGCATCATACAGCCCCGAACTTGACAACACCTGCAAAAAGTTACTGTCACACCGTATCATACTTGCTATGATCTTATGTGAAGTAACAAAAGAATTTCAGGGGATAACACCGCAGGAAGCGGTAAAATACATTGACACACCGCATATAAGCACTGATGCACTCGATCCTGATATACCCGATGTTATCACAGGTGATGACAAAGAAAGTCTTTCGGTAATGAGCAAGGAAACAAGAACTTTTGATATAGTAGCAAATAATATTTAAAATAATAAAATATATATTGAAATTTTTATAAAAGAGGTGATCTGTAAAAAATGAGTGAATTAATAACAACTACAAGAGTAGAAAAACATGTAATCAAATCATCATGCAGTTATTTTTCTATGCTGATGGATTTCTGCCATAAGTCTAAAAATCTGTATAATCATGCAAACTATATCATTCGTAACAAGTTTACCAAAGAAAATATTTTAGTCAGTTACGGAGAACTTGATAAAATCCTGAAAAAAGACTACGACTATCCTGATTATCAAAGCATGCCCACCGCACAGACAGCACAACAAACGTTAAGACTGCTCTGCAAGAACTGGAAATCGTTTTTTAAGAGTATAAAAGACTGGAAAAAACACAAAGATAAATATCTCGGCAGACCCAAACTACCGAAATATCTTAAAAAAGACGGTCAATATATCCTTATACTTACCAATCAGAACTGCAAACTACAGAACGGAAAAATCAAGTTTCCGAAAACATTCTGCGGTTTTGAAATAACTCCTGAATTTATTAAAAACGATAATGCAGTATCATTTCAACAGGTTCGTTTTTTGCCAAGAAGAAACAGAATAGTCGTGGAAGTGGTGTACACAGTAGCTGTTTTGAAAGAAAAGCCCGATAACAACAGATATATAGGAATTGATATAGGTGTGGATAACCTTGCTACTGTTTGCAACAACATATCAGACAAAGCTTTTATCATTAACGGTAAACCGTTAAAGTCAATAAACAAATACTATAACAAAAAAATCAGTCATTATCGAGAAGTTGCAAAAAGAATGAACAATAATGATTACTCTTTAAGAATGCATAGACTAACGGTAAAACGTAATTCAAAAATAGAAGACTACCTACACAAATCAAGCAGATATATTGTTGATTATTGCAGAGAAAACAACATCAATACCATTGTTGTAGGCAACAACAAAGAGTGGAAACAACACGCTGATATGGGCAGGAAAAACAATCAGACTTTCGTGCAGATTCCTTTTACAAGATTTATAGATATGATTCGTTACAAAGCAGAAGAATATGGTGTAGCCGTCATAGAGACCGAAGAGAGCTATACAAGCGGAACGAGTTTTATAGATAATGAAGAACCGGTAAAAGAGAATTACAATAAATCCAGAAGAGTACACAGGGGTTTATTCAGAGCAAACGAAAATAAGCTGATAAATGCAGACTTAAACGGTGCATATCAGATATTAAAGAAAGTATTCCCAATAAAATGGGATATAGGGTGTGTGTTACACCCGGTTGTAGTAAACTTGGGTTAGCCCTGAGTTGAACAATAAATAAAATATGTTTTAATAAAATTTTATATTATTTTTATTAAGTTTAATATTTTTAATAACATAACCACAGCAATATCGATGATAAAAGACAATCTTTCAGATGATAAAGTTGTTTTGTACACAAAATTGCCAATCTCATCGGTTCAGATGATAAGACGACAACTTGATAAAGGTGTAGAAGATATTCAAGAGATAATGAATTTGCTTTGAGTTGCAAAAATTTTTTATTAAGTTTTGAATGTATATCTCCAAACAGTGAAAAGTAAGCTGTTTGGAGGTTTTTTTATCTTAATTAATGGAAAATATTACAATACAACTATAATAATACAAATAAATTCAAATTTGTCTGGTATTTCGGGGTATAAAAAATGTCAGATAGTGTAAGGATTATGGGGAAATGAAAGAAATTTACACGAAACGCAACCTATATTACATGGAGGTATTATTATGGGTATGGTAGTTAGAACTAATATGGCAGCGCTTAACGCTAATAACGCATTGAACATGGCTTCAAAAACACAGCAGAATGCTATGCAGAAACTCGCATCGGGATTCAGAATCAACAAGGCAGCTGATGATGCTTCAGGTCTTGCTATTTCCGAGAAGATGAAGAATCAGATCAAGGCTCTTGATACAGCAGCTGATAACAGTGAAGACGGTGCAAACCTCATTCAGACAGCTGAAGGTTACATGGCTGAAACTCATGATATGCTCAACAGAATGGTTGAACTTTCTGAAAAGGCTGCCAATGGTGTTCTTGAAGATACAGACCGTGACGCACTTCAGGACGAAATGGATGAACTTTGTGCAGAAATCGACAGAATAGCTACTACAGCTAACTTCAACGGACGTAAGCTTATGGACGGTTCTATCGGTTCAAACGGTACAGTTGAAATTACAAGTGATGCAACCGGTAATCATTATTCAGTTTCAGACAGTGCACCTGCAGGTGCAACTGAGAAGAAACTCGTTGGATCAATAGATCCAGCTGCAATCGCTGCTACAGCATTGGATGAAGTTGAAGGCAGTTTAAAGGATGATTTACTTAGTAAGATTACAGCAGCTGCAGAAGCATCTGCAAAGGCAAGTGGCGTTACTACCGAAGTAAAAATTACTGTTGCGGTTAATAGAGAAGGTAAAGTAATTGCTGACAATGCTATTGAAGACGGTTCACCCGAAGCAACAGCATTACAAACTGCTCAGGATGCTGTTGATAATTATGTCAGCATTGGAGATGGACAAACCATTACGACAGCTGGAGCACCTACAGCCACATTTTTGACAGCATTAGACAACGCTGGTTATGACACTACTGGTTTGACTGCTGGTACTAATTATTCTGCTGCTCAAGCTGATGCTGTACAGGCATTTGTTAATAAGTATGACGCTCGACAGTTGAAAACTCTTAATGATGCAGTTGCTGACATTGTAGGTAATGGAACAAGAGCAGCCACAGGTGATGCATATGATGCAGCTGACAATCAATCAGGTTTTTCTTTGATTGAAGTAACTGTAACTCCTGCAACATTAGATACAGCTACAGTAAATGAAGGAATCAAGCTCCAGATTGGTGAATCTTCAACAGCAGCTGATAAATTGAACGTTGAAGTTGGTAGCTTCCACACTGATACACTTCTTGGTGGTATAGATAACTTTACAAACAAGACAGCAGGTGCTACGGGCGAAACTGATGAGGTGGCTACAGCAGCTACAAAGGCTAACTCAACAGCTACATACAACAATGCTATCACAATTGATATTTCTGACCAGAATAAAGCATCTGCAGCAGCAGACGCACTCCGTCAGGTAAGTAATTACGTATCAGATCAGAGAGGTAAACTTGGTGCTCAGCAGAACAGACTTGAACACACAGTAAACAACCTCACAACAGCATCTGAAAACATCACAGCTTCAAACAGCAGAATCCGTGATACAAACATGGCAGAAGAAATGATGAGCTACACAAGCAAGAACGTAATTGCTCAGGCAGCTCAGGCTATGCTCGCACAGGCTAACTCTCAGCCTCAGAACGTTCTCTCACTTCTCCAGTAAGCTATTCACATCATGACTTTAAGCGTTAGAACTTAATATAATTACGATATAGGGTTTGGGGGACACCGCAGTGTTTATATGCACTGCGGTGTTTTTTTACTCCCCTATTTCAAATATACCATATGCATAATTTCTCACTTCACACCAAAAACAAACATCGCACAAAATATTTTTAGAATTTTCTTGAAATTTATCAGAAAATGTATTTACATTTGCACGAATATATGTTATAATATTCCTTGTTAAATAATGCATAAATATTGTATTATATCTATTTTTGTGTTATACTAGAAAGGGGAATTTATGAGTACAATTGATACTGTAACAAAAGAATTTATAAGCGACAATGAAGTTTTTGCAGACGTGGTAAACTTTCTGATTTTCGATGGCGAACAGGTCGTTACACCCGATTCGCTCATTGAAATGGACTCTACTTCTGTCGCTGTTCCGTATGGTACAGATAATTCGGGAACACCGGTGCAGAAAGAACGTGATGTCATAAAAAACGTCACCTGTAAAATGTATTCCGATATGGTTTTTGCCATCGTCGGAATCGAAAATCAGACAAACGTAAACTACGCTATGCCTGTAAGAAATATGCTCTATGACGCTCTTACATACACCGGACAGGTTGAAAAGGCGAATAAGAGTTATCGCAAAGAAAAAGTAAAACTTTCAGGTGTGGAGTTTTTATCGCACTTTAAAAAAGACGACAAACTCATACCGGTTATCACACTCGTGATAAATTTCAGCCCCGACAAATGGGATGCACCTATGACGCTTCACGAGATGATTGATTTCAAAAGTGATATACTTAAAAAGTTTATTCCCGACTACTGGATAAACGTCATAGAACCCGCTACGCTTACTAAAGAACAACTAAAGAAGTTCACCACCGGTTTTCGTGAAGTCATGGAGTGCATCAAATGTTCGGAAGATATGTACGCCATGCAACAGGCATTGGCCGAAAACGACAGATTTAAAAATCTGGACAGGAAAACGTCTAATGTTATGCGTTACTGTTCCGGATTAAAAATTGATTTTGAGACTGATGAGGAGGAATTTGATATGTGTAAGGCATTTGAGGATTATAAGGATCTTGGGAAGAGTGAAGGATTTGAGGAAGGTATTGCTATCGGAGAACATAATGGATTAACTAAAGGGCTTGCTAAATTTGCAACATATCTTCTTGAAAATAATGTTGACATTGAAGAGATTGTCGCCCAAACAGGACTTTCATATGATGAGATTATGAAAATCAAAGAATCTCTGACGTAAAAATATTTAAACTGAAGATGAAATTTATCCCCATGCAGAAATAATACTGTCTGTAGCTGTTCCGTATGGTACAGATAATTCTGGAACACCGGTGCAGAAAGAACGTGATGTCATAAAAAACGTCACCTGTAAAATGTATTCCGATATGGTTTTTGCCATCGTCGGAATCGAAAATCAGACAAACGTAAACTACGCTATGCCTGTAAGAAATATGCTCTATGACGCTCTTACATACACCGGACAGGTTGAAAAGGCAAATAAGAGCTATCGCAAAGAAAAAGTAAAACTTTCAGGTGTGGAGTTTTTATCGCACTTTAAAAAAGACGACAAACTCATACCGGTCATCACACTCGTGATAAATTTCAGCCCCGACAAATGGGACGCACCTATGACGCTTCATGAGATGATTGATTTCAAAAGTGATATACTTAAAAAGTTTGTTCCCGACTACTGGATAAACGTCATAGAACCCGCTACGCTTACTAAAGAACAACTAAAGAAGTTCACCACCGGTTTTCGTGAAGTCATGGAATGCATCAAATGTTCGGAAGATATGTACGCCATGCAACAGGCATTGGCCGAAAACGACAGATTTAAAAATCTGGACAGGAAAACGTCAAATGTTATGCGTTACTGTTCCGGATTAAAAATTGATTTTGAGACTGATGAGGAGGAATTTGATATGTGTAAGGCATTTGAGGATTATAAGGATCTTGGGAAGAGTGAAGGATTTGAGGAAGGTAAAAACGAAGGTATTGCCATCGGAGAACACAACGGATTAACTAAGGGGCTTGCTAAATTTGCAACATATCTTCTTGAAAATAATGTTGACATTGAAGAAATTGTCGCTCAAACAGGACTTTCATATGATGAGATTATGAAAATCAAAGAATCTCTGACGTAAAAATATTTAAACTGAAGATGAAATTTATCCCCATGCAGAAATAATACTGTCTGTCGCTGTTCCGTATGGTACGGATAATTCTGGAACACCGGTACAGAAAGAACGTGATGTCATAAAAAACGTCACTTGTAAAATGTATTCCGATATGGTCTTCGCCATCGTCGGAATCGAAAATCAGACAAACGTAAACTACGCTATGCCTGTAAGAAATATGCTCTATGATGCTCTTACATACACCGGACAGGTTGAAAAGGCAAATAAGAGCTATCGCAAAGAAAAAGTAAAACTTTCAGGTGTGGAGTTTTTATCGCACTTTAAAAAAGACGACAAACTCATTCCGGTCATCACACTCGTGATAAATTTCAGCCCCGACAAATGGGATGCACCTATGACACTTCATGAGATGATTGATTTCAAAAGTGACATACTGAAAAAGTTTGTTCCCGATTACTGGATAAACGTCATAGAACCCGCTACGCTTACTAAAGAACAACTGAAGAAGTTCACCACCGGTTTTCGTGAAGTCATGGAATGCATCAAATGTTCGGAAGATATGTACGCCATGCAACAGGCATTGGCCGAAAACGACAGATTTAAAAATCTGGACAGGAAAACGTCAAATGTTATGCGTTACTGTTCCGGATTAAAAATTGATTTTGAGACTGACGAGGAGGAATTTGATATGTGTAAGGCATTTGAGGATTATAAGGATCTTGGGAAGAGTGAAGGATTTGAGGAAGGTAAAAACGAAGGCCTTGAGGAAGGTATTGCCATCGGTAAAAATGAGGGTCTTGAGGAAGGTATTGCTATCGGAGAACATAATGGATTAACTAAGGGGCTTGCTAAATTTGCAACATATCTTCTTGAAAATAATGTTGACATTGAAGAGATTGTCGCCCAAACAGGACTTTCATACGATGAGATTATGAAAATTAAAGAATCATTGGCATAAAAAATAGCCTCATTCACGTATTGCGTATTTACGTGAATAAGGTTCTATATTGTAAAATTAAAACAGGCGTATCATTTCATTATGATGTAACGCCTGTTTTTTCTATTCGGCAGATTTGTCAAATGAAATCAGATATATTTTATCAATTGTTTTTTTAATTATCTTAATAAATCAAGTACATTCTGTGGTTCTACATTAGCCTGTGAAAGCATAGCCTGTGCAGCCTGTCCCATGATATTGTGCTGTGTAAGCCCTATAGCGCCCTTTGCCATATCGGTATCGGTAATTCTGCTTTCGGCTTCTGTAAGATTGGTGTGATCCGATGAAAAGTTTGTGATAGTGTAGTCGAGTCTGTTCTGCAATGCACCATAATCAGAACGTATAGAAGAAATTTCATTACAGAGTTCTCTTATATTTGAAACATTTTCAATTGCTGTATCCTGATCTGATATATTAAATGAAATCGCATCGTTATAAGGTGAAGCTTCATTTTTCTTGAACTTATCTGAATTTGTCGGAAGACCTGTAGCAGAAGCAAGAAGTTTATCTGTATGGAAGTCATAGATACGCATAGCCACTTTATCCGAACTTGTAGATGAATCGCCGATCTGTAATTTAAGTACGGAATCGGGTGCTACGTTCGGATTGCTTCTTTCACCACCGAGTAATTTTACTCCGTTGAAATTAGCCGTACTTGCCATTCTGTCAATCTCGGCACATAATTCGTCCATTTCATCCTGAAGTGCATCTCTGTCTTCGGTATCAAGTACACCGTTGGCTGCTTTTGAAGCAAGCTCGGTCATTCTGGAAGTCATCTCCTGTATTTCAGACATATACCCCTCTGTAGTCTGTACAAGATTTACACCGTCCTGATTGTTTTCATTTACTGTTTCAAGAGCTGTTATCTGTGCTCTCATTTTCTTGGAAACTGAAAGTCCTGATGCGTCATCGGCTGCTTTGTTTATTTTAACTCCCGATGCGAGTTTTTCCATTGTTTCGGAAGATTTTTTATTGCTTTTTCTTAATGTACTTTTCGCTTCCAGTGAAGGTATATTACTTCTTATTATCATCCCCATGATTTTTACCACCTTTCCTAATATATAAACCGGGTTGTGATATCATAACTTATAAAAAATATATCGTCATTTTTAAGGAAAATTCAAGTGGCGGATTCACTATAAATTTGTTTGATGTTTTATATGACCTGTAAAACATATTTAAAGCCGCAACACATTACTGCATTGCGGCTTTAACCCCAAACCCTATATCGTAATTATATTAAGTTCTAACGCTTAAAGTCATGATGTGAATAGCTTACTGGAGAAGTGAGAGCACGTTCTGAGGCTGTGAATTAGCCTGAGCAAGCATAGCCTGTGCAGCCTGAGCTATTACGTTCTTGCTTGTGTAGTTCATCATTTCTTCTGCCATGTTTGTATCACGGATTCTGCTGTTGGAAGCTGTGATGTTTTCAGATGTTGTTGTAAGGTTGTTTACTGTGTGATCAAGTCTGTTCTGCTGAGCACCAAGTTTACCTCTCTGATCTGAAACATAATTACTTACCTGACGGAGAGCGTCTGCAGCTGCGGAAGCTTTATTCTGATCTGAAATGTCAACAGTAATTGCATTGTCATAAGTAGAAGTAGCGTTAGCTACTGTTTCTGCCATAGCATCTGCATCAGTTTCACCAGTACCACTTGCAGTATTATTTACAAAACCTTTAATTCCACCAAGAAGTGTATCAGTATGGAAACTACCAACACTTACCTCAAGTTTATCTGCAGCTGTAGATGATTCACCAATTTGAAGTTTAATACCTTCATTATCTATAGCAGTATCTGTAGTAGATGAAAGACTAACAGTTATTGTTTGTTTAAAATAACCTTCAGTATTAGTAGTTGCGTTATATTCATCTTTCTTTAACTCAGTTGACTTTTCATCAGTATCATCGAGTGTAGCGTAAACATCACCTTTAGAATTAGCAAATACAGTAACGGTTGTTGTTGTACCATTACCTGTTTTCAAATTGTTTTGAGCAGTTGTTAAATTATTTGTTGCTGTTGTTAAAGCAGTCACCTTAGTATTATTAGTTGGATCTGCCAATAAATCCTTTTGAGCAGTTTCTACAGCCTTTTTAGCTGTTTCTACCGCTTGAGCTAATGTATCCATTGAAGCAGTAGCGGTAGAATCTGTTTTGGCTACAGCGACCACTTCTTTGTTAATAAGTTCAGTTAATTTTGCCACAGAATTAGCGTCTGTTACACCTGTTCCAGTAACTGCAGCAGTTACATTAGCAGCAGTTGGTGTATATTTAATGCTATAAGCAGCTTGTGAATCTACAGAATAATGATTACCATCAGTATCACTTGTAATCTTTACAATACCATTTGAGCCAATAGAACCATCCATTAACTTTTTGCCATTGAAATTAGCTGTTGTAGCCATTCTATCAATTTCAGCACAAAGTTCATCCATTTCATCCTGAAGTGCATCGCGATCTGTATCATCAAGTACACCATTAGCTGCTTTTTCAGAAAGTTCAACCATTCTGTTAAGCATATCATGAGCTTCAGCCATATAACCTTCAGTTGTCTGGATAAGATTAGCACCGTCTTCACAGTTATCAGCTGCTGTATCAAGAGCCTTGATCTGATTCTTCATTTTTTCAGAAATCGAGAGACCTGAAGCGTCATCAGCTGCCTTGTTGATTCTGAAACCAGAAGCGAGTTTCTGCATAGCGTTCTGCTGTGTCTTTGAAGCCATGTTCAATGCGTTGTTGGCATTTAATCCTGCCATATTAGTTCTAACTACCATACCCATAATAATACCTCCATGTAATATAGGTTGCGTTTCGTGTAAATCTCTTTCATTTCCCCATAATCCTTACACTATCTGACATTTTTTATACCCCGAAATACCAGACAAATTTGAATTTGACGAGTTTCCTTTTATTGAAAACTGTCGATTGAAAGAATTTTTACAGTGAAACTATTGTTTTAATTTAGAAACATCCTTGTTTCTTTTCCAATGATTTTTTTCTAAGCTGTTCATCCCTTTAAGAGCGGGCCCCTCAATCAAAGTTCTGAACTGACTTAGTTTGTATTTTGCTTACATCTAATATATCGGCCGTTAAACCCGATGTTAAACACTCAATTTTTCACAATAAAAAGTATTTTGTTTTGTGCATATTTTACAATAGACACTACATATTATCAAGCAATCTCGCAGAATACTGCTTTTTCTCTCTGTCGGAATGTGCGTAGATATTCATTGTAACATTTATATCCGAATGTCCGAGAAGCTCCTGAACGTCTTTGGGTGATGCGCCTGCTGAGATAAGGTTGCTTGTATACGTGTGACGGAGGGTATGAAAATGAAAACCGTCAAGGTTTTTAAAACGCTTCCTCAAAGAACGACATACTATTGAAATGGTATCAGGTGATTCAGGTCTTCCGTCATCTCTGAGACATACAAGTGAAAGCTCGGTATAATCGACAGGTACATCTATTTCTCGGTGCAGTGTTTTTAGTTCATAGTACTCTCTTCCGTTTTCGTTGATTATCTGATAGTAATTTTTATAGTCTGCGTATTTTTCATGCTGTATAAATTTTTCTGTTTTTAAAATCTCTGCAAGTGTATCACCGAAGTAAACCGTTCTTACCTTACTTCGCTTGGTTGTGCCGAGTTCTACTTTGTGACGTATATTATTGTATCGCATACTTCTGCGCACTGTCATGTATTGTTTGTCGAGATCTATGTCCTGCCATATGAGTCCGCAGACTTCACCAAGTCGCAGTCCTGTGTAGTAGGCTATCTGAAAAGGAAGTCTTGCCGGATTTTTGCGTTTTTCAAGGTAATTTATCATTTCGAGATACTGATCGTGCGTGATGACAGGGACTGTTCCGCTTATATCGGTGCGTTCGGAGAAAATATCGGGTTTTGTATTTCTGCGATGGGTGCGAACGTATTCCATGGGGTTGAATGTGATATATTTCTTCGGGAAGACGGCAAAACGGAAAAGATTGTTGAGTACTGCGGTGTAGATATTTAGGTATCCTGTGCTGAGACGTGAATGCTGTGTTCCTTGCGGTTTACAGAGTGTATCGATGTATTTCTGAAGAATGTCCGGTGTGATGTCTTTTAACTGCATTTTGGCTATGGGGTGCTCTTTGATTTTTTTCATTACACCCTGATAGGACATTACTGTTCCGTTGCTTAATGTTCCGGGTTTTAGTTCTTCTTCGATCCATAAATTGATTAATTCCTCGAATGATATGTTGTGGCTTATCTTGGGTGGTGATGGGTGAGAATAATAATTTTTGTTCTCATTTGTAGAAATTAAACTTTCTATCATTTAAAACTACTCCTTACGAATGATTTCTTCCCCGATTTATCCGTATCATTGTGCATGATTATATTATAGCACTATAACTTTTACCAATCAAATTCAAATTTATTGGGTATATCAGGGAATAAAAGTGATATATTCGAGATTATAGGGGTTTATAGGGAATAAGGGTTTAAATGAAAGAAAGATTATTTGTGGAACGCAACCTATATTACATGGAGGTATTATTATGGGTATGGTAGTTAGAACTAATATGGCAGGATTGAATGCCAATAACGCATTGAATATGGCTTCTAAGACACAGCAGAATGCTATGCAGAAACTTGCTTCAGGATTCAGAATTAATAAGGCAGCTGATGATGCTTCAGGTCTTGCAATTTCTGAAAAGATGAAGAATCAGATTAAGGCTCTTGATACAGCTACTGATAACTGTGAAGACGGTGCTAATATGATTCAGACAGCTGAAGGTTACATGGCTGAGACTCATGATATTCTTAACAGAATGACTGAACTTGCTGAAAAGGCTGCTAATGGTGTTCTTGCTGATGAAGATCGTAATGCACTTCAGGACGAAATGGATCAGCTTTGTGCTGAAATCGATAGAATGGCTACAACAGCTAATTTTAATGGTAAGAAGTTGATGGACGGTTCTATCGGTTCTACAAATGCTGTTAAACTTTCAAGCACCACAACGGGAAATACATATTCGTATTCCGGAAATGCCGCTAGTGGTATTAAGTTACAGATCGGTGAAAGTTCTGTTGCAGCTGATAAAATACAGGTAACTATAAATAGTTTCCATACTGATAAATTGCTTGGCGGAATATCAGGATTTTCTAATAAGGTTGGTTCAGATAAATTTAGTACTGGTAGTACAGTTATACCAATTGCAACAGCTAAAACTAGAAGTAATGCAATGCTTGATCAAACAAATGTACATGGTATAACTTCTCCTTCAGCATATGCTAGTGGTATATCTGTTGATATTAGCGATCAGGATAGTGCTTCGGCAGCAGCAGATGCTATACGTCTTGTAAGTAGCTATGTTTCAGATGAAAGAGGAAGACTTGGTGCTCAGCAGAACAGACTTGATCATACAGTAAACAATCTTACAACTACTTCCGAAAACGTTACTGCAGCTAACAGTCGTATACGTGATACAAATATGGCTGAAGAAATGATGAATTACACAAGCAAGAATGTAATTGCACAGGCTGCACAGGCTATGCTTGCACAGGCTAATTCACAGCCTCAGAACGTTCTTTCATTACTCCAGTAGTAATTTAATATGAGATTGAATGTCGATTTTATATAGTATGAAATAGGGTTTGGGATTATAGGGTTATAGTGGGTCAGACTGCTATAACCCTTTATTTTAATTTTGATAAGGAGATATGGAGATTATGAAGGCAAGTATAAAACAATATAGAGATAATGATATAATACTTTCTATAGGTATGATAGTAAAAAATGAAGAAAAAGTTCTGAGAAGATGCCTTGACTCGTTAAAACCTCTTATGAAAGCGATAAAATCAGAGTTGATAATTGCTGATACAGGTTCTACAGATTCTACTGTTGAAATAGCAAAAGAATATACAGATAACGTTTTCCATTTTGAGTGGATAAATGATTTTTCAGCAGCAAGAAATTCTACCTTAAAAAAAGCAAAAGGTCAATGGTATATGTTTATTGATGCTGATGAGTATCTGGACGAAGATATAGGGGAGATGATTCATTTTTTCAGTATTCCTGAATTGCGTTCAAAATATAAGTCGCTTCAGATAAATGTAAGAAGTTATGGTGATGAAGGAAAAACTAATTATCAGGATGGTTTGTTGACAAGATTTCAGCGTATAAGTGAACCAGATGATAATATAGAGTTTATAGGAAGCGTTCATGAAACTATGTATACACGTTTTCCATTGGGGTATTTTTCTGTTATTTTACATCATACAGGTTATTGTTTTTCGTCAGTTAAGCAGAACTTTGATAAGAAAAACAGAAATATGGTTCTTATGAGAGAAGAATATAAGAAAAATCCAACAGATCTTAGAATGCTTAGTCATTTGATAGATGGTGGATTTTTTAATCCTGATGAAACAGAAAAATATATTCAAGAGTCTTTGGAATTGGTAAGAAAAGATAGATTTCATATGTACAGTAATGTATTATATATGCAAGCTATAATGTTTTATGAAAATTCTAAACCGGAATATGCTTTAGAATTATGTAAAGAGTATCATCAGACTTTGCCTGACAGTGATAGATATGTTGCTACTTTATCAGTTGTTTTATCAGAAGCAAAGATATTGTCTGCATTTTCTAGATATGAAGAAGCATATGAGGCTTTAAAGAGATATATTAGATTATATAAAGATTATATTGATGAGAAGATGAACACGGATGATTCGTCAGCTCATCCTATTCTCGGAATGGCACCTCATGAATATATGCGATTTGTATATATGTCAGTATTGTGTCTGGTAAAGTTAAAAAGATTTGATGAAGCTTTTACTGCTCTTGATGGTATTGATATTACAGAACTGGAAAATGAGGAATTCAGAGAGTTTTTAGGAACTCTTAGAGAAGTGTGTACAGAGAAAAAAGATTATTCATATCTTGCTAAATATTATATAATCATAAGCAATACTAAGTTTGAAAAAAATGATAAAGATAAGAAAGCATTATGTTTATATATGCTTGAAAGTGTTTATTATTCTTTAATTACAGATGTAGAACGAAAAAAATATGCGATGGATATTATTAATAACAGTGAAGGTGGAATATATCCTGAATTAATGAGATTAGTTATATTCCAAGAAGATGTTAATTTTACAGATAATTTTAAAAAAGTAATAAATAAAATAGAAAATTGGGATGATGGATATACAGTTGCTATTTATCTTGCGATAAAGCATAAGATAGATATAAGTGATATCGTTTTAAAAATGAATACCGATTTGTTTAGAGTACAATTAGAAACAGTGGCAAGTAACAATGATGATTTTACTGGTTATGTTTTGGAATATGGTATGCCACAAACATATACGTCAACAATAAAACAGTTTTATTGGATTGTCTCACTTTATGAAAAAGCTGCATATTACAGTTATAAATTGAATAATTCGGATAAGTATAAAATTTATAATATATTTACATCGCTACTTGGTGATTATGTAATGAATATTTATAATCCTGAGTTGCTTAATGATGATGATATTCAAGTGTTGCCGAATCTTCATAAATTTGGATTTTATATGTCTCAAGCTCAGGCATCACTTAATGCAGGTGATAGTATCGGATATATAAGAGGAATGAAAAAAGCACTTGTAAACTGTGAATCTATGAGAGAAATAGTAGAATTTATGCTTGAGGAGTTTAAAAAAATGATATGAGGAGCGAATATAATGAAAGTTGTAATACTTGCCGGTGGGCTTGGCACTAGAATAAGCGAAGAAAGTCACCTGAAACCTAAGCCAATGATAGGAATAGGAGAATATCCGATTATATGGCATATAATGAAATATTATTCTCAATTTGGGTTTAATGATTTTGTTATATGTTGCGGTTACAAAAGCTTTGTTATAAAAGAATATTTCGCTTCTTATTATCTTTATCAATCAGATGTAATATTTGATTTTGCAGATAATAACAGAATGACACTTCATAATAACGTTGCAGAACCATGGAAAGTTACACTTGTAGAAACAGGTACATATACACAAACAGGTGGACGTATCAAGAAAATACAGAAGTATATCGGAAACGAAGCTTTTATGCTTACTTATGGTGATGGAGTTTCAAATGTTGATCTTAATGAGCTTTTAAATTGTCATAAATCTTCCGGTGCAGTTGCAACTATGACCGCTATTCAGCCCGGAGGAAGATTTGGTGTTTTGGAGATCGAAGAAAACGGTGTGATTTCAAAGTTTGCCGAAAAATCAAAAGAAGATGGCGGTTGGATAAATGGCGGATTTATGGTGTTAGAACCTGAGATATTTAACTATCTTGATGATGATGATCAACTGGTGTTTGAAAGAAAGCCACTTGAAAAACTAGCTAGTGAAAGTAAATTAAATGCGTATAAACATTATGGTTTCTGGCAGTGTATGGACACTATAAGAGATAAAAATTATCTTGAAAGTGTATGGGAGAGTGGGAAGGCACCGTGGAAGATATGGAAATGATGGGGGGAGAAGAGTAGTGGTAATAAGAGCAAAAACAAAAATGCTTTTTGAGGGTAAGCCTCTTACAGAAAATCAGAGAATTAATTCTGAAAAAAATATACGTGAAATAGACGAAAACAAAACAGTTCTTGAATCTTATCCAAGAAGACTTGTGTTTGAATTAACTAATGCATGTAATTTGAATTGTGTTATGTGTGGAAGAAATGCAGCTGATTTTAAACTGACTTCGTTCGATATAGATTTATTCAAATCTTTTGAACCTATGATGGATATTATAGAAGAAGTCACACTTATGGGGTGGGGGGAACCAACCATACATCCTCATTTCAATGAAATGTTGGAAATTATCAACAAGCATAGTGCAAGAAAATATTTTTGTACTAATGGTATGAATCTTAAAAAGATTAAAGAAAGTCTTTTTAAATATAATGTAGATGTTTTTGCTGTAAGTGTTGACGGAGCAACGCAGGAGACTAATGCAAGAATAAGAAGGGGCTCTGATTTAGAGCGGATAAAATCTGATCTTAAAGATATAGTTAAAGAAAAAAAGAGCAGAGGACTTAAGTATCCGTGGATCAATTTTGTTTTTTGTGCAATGAAGTCAAATATTCATGAACTTCCTGAGCTTGTCAGGCTTGCAGCTGAAATAGGGATTGAAGAAGTAAAAGTGGTTTATCTTACGGTGTTTAATGAAGACCTTATTGATGAGTCACTTTGGGGCATGGAAGATGAAGTGAGAAGAGTTTTTGATGAGGCGATAACTGTAGGTGATGAATTAGGTATAATTTTGAAGCTACCACATATTGCTGGTGAAGATGTTGCAGATAACAAACTTCATAAAGATTGTTTTGTAGCATGGCGTGATTTTTTTCTGGGTTCTGATGGTTATGTACGTCCATGTATGTCAACACCGGTAAAATTTTTTAAGTATGATAATACTAGAGAATTTATGGATATATGGAATTCGGCTGAGTATCAAAGATATCGTCAGTGTGTAAATACTTCAGATATGGATTCACCTTGTAAAAGATGTTATCAATCTTCACATTGTAACTGGAATAATAAAACATCTTTTATACAGATAGGGGAACACTTTTCACCTGAATGGGAGAAAAATAAATAATGTTTGATGTAGAGTTTTTCAAAGATAAAAAGATTTTATTGACTGGTCATACAGGTTTTAAGGGGACATGGCTCTCTCTTATGTTTGAATATCTTGGAGCAGATGTTTATGGATTTGCACTTGAAAATAGTGAGAATGCCATGTTTTTTAATCAGACTTCACCAAGAATAATTGAATCTTGTATGGGATATATTCAAGATAAAAATAAGATTTTGAAGTTTGTAAAAAAAATAAGACCTGAGATAATAATACATTTTGCTTCTCATTCAACTTTAAACAGAAGTGATGAGATTGCTGATTATATTTTTGAATCTAATATATCAGGATTGGTAAATCTTCTTGAGGCTATCCGTCAGGTAGATTCAGTAAAATCGGTATTGGTTGTAACAAGTGATAAATGCTACAAGAATATTGAAAGCTCAGAAGGATACAGCGAGGATTCAGTTCTTGGCGCACAAGATCCCTATTCTACCAGTAAGGCTTGTCAGGAGCTTCTTACTGAATGCTATAGAAGGTCTTTCTTTTCTCACGAAAAATTAAACATTCCGATTGCTACAGCAAGAGCAAGCAATGTTATAGGCGGTGGGGATTATAATATGACAAGACTCTTTCCTTATCTTCTTGATTGTTTTTCAAAAGGAATTACAGCTGAAATAAGAAATCCCTCTGCCATAAGACCATGGCAAAATGTTCTTGATGTACTTGGCGGTTATCTTACCTTAGTTGAAAAACTTTACAGGTGTGGTGATGCAAATTCAGTATATTCATCAGCTTTTAATTTTGGACCGGATAGTGATGGTTTTGTAACAGTTGGAGATGCAGCAAATATCTTATCAGGATTTTTTGAAAAATCATCTTATATTGTTTCTGGTTCTTTGAAAAATGTTATTGAAACTAATGTTCTCAAACTTGATAGTACAAAAGCTCATGAGATATTGAAATGGAATCAGCTTTATAGTTTTACAGAGACATTGAAAATGTCAGCAGAATTTATAAAACGTTCTTACTATGAAAATCTTAGGACTATAGCGATGGATAATATAAAGGAGTATGTAAGAGGAGTTTGTGATGGCGGATAATTACAATGATATAAGAGAGTTTGCTACTAAGGTAAGAAAAGAAGTAGCTAAAATACTTAACAGAACACATGATTCGCATATTGGTGGTGGCTATTCATCAATAGATATTTTATCTGTATTGTATACTAGGGTTCTTAATATTACAAGCGAAAATCTTAACGATCCTAATAGAGATATATTTATACTTAGCAAAGGACATATAGCAGCTTCCTTGTATACAGTACTTGCGTACAAGGGGATAATTCCGTTTTCAGACCTCGACAAACATGTTGTTGATGGCGAAAACTATGCTGGACATTCAAGACGATATGTAGTTCCTGGAATTGAAATGTCAGCTGGATCTCTTGGTCATGGAGCTAATGTAGGTATAGGTATGGCTTATGCTAAAAGATGCATGGGGTATACCGGAAATGTATATGTTCTTATGGGGGATGGCGAGTGTAATGAGGGAACTGTATGGGAGGCTGCGATGTGTGCAGCACGTTTTAGCCTTTCAAATCTTGTGCTAATTGTTGATAGAAATCGGCTTCAGTCATATGGCAGTGACGTTGAAGTCATGAATATGGGTGATATGGCTCAGAAGTTCAGAAGCTTTGGGTGTAATGTTCATGAGATTGATGGGCATGATTACAGACAGATTTTAAATTCACTTATGACATCAACTGCACGCATGCCTTCAACTCCTACAGTAATAATAGCAAATACAACAAAGGGTAAAGGTGCATCGTTTATGGAAAACAGACTTGAATGGCATTTTAAGTCTCCGAATGATGAACAGCTGGCAATAATATTAAAGGAGCTTGGAGAATGAGAAGTACGTTTGTAAAAGTTTTAGATAAGATTGCTGAGAAAGACGAAAAAGTAATTTGTGTAATAGGTGATACAGGATATTCTGTTTTTGAAGATTTTGAAAAAAAATATAAAGAAAGATTTGTGAATATAGGTATAGCTGAACAGAACTTTGTTAGTTTTGGGGCAGGGCTTGCTGCGATGGGAATGAAGCCGTTTATATATAATGTTGTTTCTTTCATGACATACAGAGCATTTGAACAAATAGAACTTGATATTTGTTTTCAGGAAAATCCGGTTGTACTTGTTGGCGTAGGTGGTGGTCATGCATACGGACCGGCCGGTCCGACACATCATGGTTATTTTGATATTTCTCTTATGACATCTCTTCCGAATATGACAGTTATTTGTCCTGGTGATCCTATTGAAATGGAAGCTGCAATGTATGCTGCATATAATATGAACAGTCCGGTTTATATAAGAATAGGAAGAAGTGTCGATCCGCTAGTTCATAGTAGTCAAATAGATTTTACAAAAAGCAGATATTTAGAAATACATAAGGGCAAAGACGTAGCATTATTGGTTACAGGTACAATGCTTAAAGATGCAGTAAAAATTGTAGATGATTTAAAAAAATCAGGAATAAATATATCGTTATATAGTGTTCCTTTTGTTAAACCAATTGATGAAGAACTTATAATAAAATGTTCCGAATCTTACGATTATATATTTACTCTTGAAGAACATAGCATAAATGGTGGTTTAGGAACGGCAGTCGGAAATGTAATTCTTGAAAAAAATCTTTCTGTCAGATTGCATAAGTTTGGATTTCCTGATATGTTTGCTCCTGTTACTGGATCAAGAGAATATTTGAATAAGCTTTATGGTATAGATTCAGATAGTGTCGTTAATACTATAAAATCATTAGTTTATGGAGAGTGATGTTTGTGAATTGTATTGACAAAATTTTTAATGATTTTGAGGCTATTCGTTCTGACATTGAAATCAGCATAGACAAAATGAAACATGAACTTGGAGAATTTATAGACCATATTGTGTTATATGGTGCAGGCAGTGCAGGAATCGCATTCTTAAAATATTTGAATGATGTTGATATTCATCCTGTTTGTTTTGCTGATGGAAAACAAGAAAAATGGGGAACGATGTGTGAAGGACTTAATATTATTTCTCCTGAAACTATTACAGAGGTAGTTGGAAAAAAAGCTCTTGTAATAGTTACTATTAATACAGATGGAAAAAGATATTGTAAAAGTTTTGAAGAAGCCTTGAGAATTGACGGACATTGTGGTGTGCATAAGATGCTTCATGAATATGGATGTGATAATGTTATTGATTATACATATTTCAGAAGATGTCACTCACTATTTCATGGGGATAATTATAATTTGCCATCTTGTTCCGATATTAATATGATGTTAAAGAACCGTGAATGCATATCATCAGTTTATGATTTATTGGAAGATGATCTTTCTAAAGAAACTTATGAAAAGATTGTAAAATTCAGGTTGATTGATGATAGTATTACGATTCCAACATTAACTCAGGAAAATCAATATTTTGAGCCTGATATGTATAGTGTTCATAATAATGCTTGTTTTGTTGATTGTGGTGCATTTAACGGAATAAGTTTAAAAACATTTCTGAAGATAAATGGTGGATTTAAAAAGTATTATGGAATTGAGCCAGATAGATACAATTATGAACTGCTTAATGATTTTGTAAATAGTCTTTCTGAAAATATACGAGATAAATGTGATATATATAATGTTGCAGCTTATGATAATTGTAGTGAAGAATTAATATATTCATTAAAAGGACCTGGAAGTTTTATGAGTGATAAAGGTAATGAGCTTGTAAGAACCAGAACAATCGATGATATATTGGATAGCAGTGAAGCGACATATATAAAAATGAATATTGAAGGTTCAGAAAGGAAAGCGTTGTGTGGTGCAGAGAATACTATAAAGTTTTTTAAACCTATGTTGGCTATTGCAGGGTATCATAAGACATGGGATTTGTGGGAGATTCCAATACTTATAAAGAAGTTTAGAGCTGATTATAAGATTAGACTCAGGTCATATATGAATCATTTGTCGTTTGTTTATTATTGTGAGTGATATGATGAAAAATAAAAATGTTTTATTATTGGGTTGTTCAGGTTTGATTAGTTCAGTACTTTTAGATAAGCTTGTGAATTTAGGTTTTAATATAGATGTAGTTGGTCGAAGAATTTCTGAAAATCCGAGTGTAAATTTTATTGAATGGGATATTTTTGAGAGAGACTTTTCTTTTTTTGATAAGATAAAATCTGAATATCTGGCTATAGTTGTTACAGCATGGTCTGGAAATAGGTGTGATGAAAGAGATGATGTTGATATTAATATGTCTTGTGCTGTAAGATTAGAGAAAACAATTTTAGAAATATTAGATATAACAGATGTACAACAAATTATTTTAACAGGAAGTCAAGCAGAATATGGTGTTGTTTCAGGATGTTTAGATGAAAAATCTGAAATTGATATAGAGAGTCTTTCGGCTTATGGAAAAGCAAAACTCTATTTATATGAAAGCTTGAAAAAATCAGTAAGACATACAATAATAACAGAATTGAGATTTCATAGCGTCTATGGTTTTTGTTGTACCAAAAAGCAAATGCTTGAAGATGTGATGATTAATATGTTTAAAGACAATGATGTCATTTTTTATTCTGATGGTTCTCATCATTATGATTTTTTATATGTTGATGATGCAGCAGATTCTATAATTTCTTCTTTTGGATTAAAAAATCATGATTATTTTAATGTAAGTTCAAATTCTGAAAATAGATTTTGTGATTATATTAAAATACTAAAAAAAATAACTAAAAGCAAAAGTAAGATTGTATACGGTAATAATAAATCTCCAGATTTTTTATTTAAATGTTATAAATTTATAGATATGACGAATTGGAGAAGGAATTTCTCTTTTGAAGAAGGTGCTTTAAAGATGTTTTCTCACGTTGTTGAAAATATGTTTAGAAGCAATAATGTGATAATTTATGGTGCTGGATATTGTGGATTAATTTTTTCAGAAATGCTTTTGGAGAATAATATACTACCTAAAGTTTTTTTTGATTCTAATCCTGAAAAACAAGGAAAAAGTTTTAATGGTATAAGTATTAAAGCAGCATATGAATGTGAAGATATTGATGATATTGTAATTGTAAGTATGCTGTCATATACTTATTTTTCTGAAATAAAAGATATGTTATCAGTGATGGGATATAAAAATATAAAGCATATCTATGATTTGTGTTATATGGAGAATATTTTTAAAAATCAGCCTCTTATATTTCATATGCCTCGTGACTGGAAAGAAATTAATTGCAAAAAAATAAAAACTGTAAATGAATTACTTGAAGATAATTTTTCTAAAGAAGTTTATAGTTCAGTTATTGAGTTTGCTAATGGTAAACATGATATTATAATTAAATCTCTTCCCATGGAAAAGCAATATTTAGCTTATGATATTTACAATCATAATGACAATGAAGTTTTTATTGATTGTGGTGCTTTTAAAGGTGATGTGTTACGTTTTTTTTGTGAGTATAATTGTAATAAATTCGAAAAATATTATGCTATTGAACCTGATCCAGCGAATTTTTGCAGAATAAAAGAATTATCTCTTGCTAAAGATGACCGTATTCAAGTTGTAGAATATGCTTTGTCTGATAAACCGGGAAGGTTAAAAATGAAAAATTACTTAAATGAAAACTCAGTCATAAGTAATAATGGATTTGATATAAATGTAGATACTCTTGATAATATATGTGATAAATTCAATATTTCTCCTACATTAATAAAAATAGATGTTGAAGGTTTCGAGGATAATCTTATTAATGGTGCTATTCGTACAATAAAAAAAAATAAACCATTGATTGCAATAGCGATTTATCATAAATGTAATGATTTGTTTGAGATTCCTATAAAAATACATAAAATACTTCCATCTCATAAGCTTTTTATCAGAAGTTATATGAATATAAATGAAACAATTTTATATGCTGTACCGCAAGAAAGGGTAATAGATGAAATATATTAAAGATGTAGAAAATATTAAAATATCTAAAATTGGATTGGGAACCGGAAGATTTGGAACAAAGGTTTCCGAATCCTTGTCATTTGAAATGTTAGATTTATTTTATGAAAATGGTGGTACTCTTATTGATACTGCACGTAACTATTATGAATGGGTAGAAAATGGCAGAGGGAAGAGCGAAGAATGCATTGGAAAATGGATGGATTATAGACAGTGTCGTAATGAAATATGTATTTCAACTAAATGTGGGGTGAAAAACAAAGGAGATAAATGGTTTATTGATTTATCTAGAGAAATGTTAGAGCGTGAACTTGAAGAAAGCTTGTATGCATTACGAACAGATTATATAGATATATATCTTCTTCATCGTGATGAGCCTGACAGACCAGTTGAAGAAATCGTAGAAACTATGCAGTTCCTTAAGGAAAAAGGTAATATAAAAATATTAGGAGTGGCAAACTGGAGTTTGGAAAGAGTTAAGATGGCAAATGAATATGCTAACAAACATGGAATGCAACCTTTTAAAACTGTGCAAACATGGTGGTCATTAGCAGATTATAAATATGAGATGTGGAATGACAGTAATACTACACATATGGATGATGATATGTATAAATATATGATGAATAATAATATGTTTGGTATGGCTTATACATCGCAGTGTAAGGGCTTTTTTCAAAAAGCTTTACAAAATGGTTTGGAAAATGTAAATGATTTTCTAAAGCATCGAATTGTAACAGAACGAAATTTGAAAAAACTTGAATATATAAAAGGATATTGTCAAGCGAATAATATTTCGCCTACATCAGTTGTTAGCGGATATATTACTTCAAATTCTCTTGAGGGAACAGCTCTTGTTAGTTGTTCAAATATATTACAGCTTCAGGATGTTTTGAATAATTGTGACTATGTACTTGAAAAAGAAACAATAAGAGATCTTGATAGCTTATGAGTATATTAAAATTTTTATGTAAAATTTATAAGGTAAACGGTGAGAAATATGATTAATTATAAAAAAATTATTGAACAAAAATCCAAAAACAAAAAAATTGTTATATGGGGAATGGGCTCATATGGAAAAGCTTCGTATGATATGTTTTGTGATGCTGGAATAACTATAGATTTCTTTTGTGATAAAGATACAAAAAAAATTGGAACAAAATATAGAAATACAATATGTTTAACATGCGAAGAAGTATTGAGTTATCCAGATTCTTTTTTTGTACTTATTGCTAATCAATTCTTAAAAGATATTTGTCAAGAGTTGATATCAAATAATTTTTCACATGATGATTTTAATATAATACCATCTCCATATAAAATAAATTTTGATAATGCAATAGAATTAATATCAGAGCCTGAGTTGAAGTGTAAAATAGAATCGTTAAATAATATTTTAGCTGATCAAAAATCAAGAGATATTCTTAACAAGTTGACAGATGTTTGGTATAAAAATAATATTGTTTCGGATGAATTTGAAACAATATATGAGGAGAACCAATATTTTTGTTCAGACATCATATCTATGGATAATAATACAGTTTATGTTGATGTTGGTGCATATTTAGGTGATTCATTAAAACCATTTTTGAAAAATAATAATGGTATCTTTAAAAAAGCAATTTGTTTTGAATTAAATAAAGACATCTATATCAAACTTTGTAAAGTTGTGGATGAATTTGATGATAATATAAAAAATAAAGTAATTGTTGTGAATAATGGTATCTCGGATAGGGAAGAGACGATAACTTATGTTAATACTGAAGGAAGCTCGCATATTGGAAATGGCGGAAGCGAAGTAGGGTGTCTCACTACTCTTGATAAGTATTTTTCAGAGGACGTACCAACATTGATAAAAATGGATATAGAAGGTTCAGAATTATCAGCTTTGAGAGGTGGAGAGGATATTATAAAAAAATATAAGCCTGATTTAGCCATATGTATATATCATAAGCTTCAAGATGTATGGGAAATTCCGGAATACCTAAAAACTCTAGTTCCAGAGTATAAAATTTATTTTAGACATCATTCAAAAACAATGATTGAAACTGTTTGTTATGCGACTGTGAAGTAATAGGAATATTGTAGTATAACTTTAGAAAGTGTATTTAATATGCTTGATTATACTGAGAAATGGATTAATTTTGTGTGAATATTTGGTTGCAAGAAGCTTTTTAAACCTATACCTGAAGTTTATTAAAAAAAGGTAAGAGTTTCACTTTATTCAATGTCGAATTATAAGATTAGTATTATTATTTTGGCGTATTCTTATCTTAAAAAAACTAGAGTTTGTATGGAGAATATTTCAAAATACACTAATTTATGTTACAAATTAATACTTTGGGATAGTGATACATCAGATAATTCAATTTCTGATTATTTTGAATATATTAAATATCCAATAATAAAATTTTTTTAAAAATATAATTAGTATTTATGCTCTTAATAAAGTATTTAGATGTATTTATTCTAAATATTTTATAATGATAGCTAATGATATAGTTGTTACCCATAATTGGTTTGATAATCTTCTGATTTGTGCTGAAGGCATAGGCGTGTTTGTTCTGATATCAACTGACTCGATCAAAAGAGTTTATAGAGATAAGTATAAAAGTATTTATGCTTGGAATGACACGTCAACCCCTATTTTTATGTTAGGTTTATTCTATAAAAATGGTGGTATTTTTATTGATACTGCACGTAATTAGTATGAATGGTTGGAAAATGGAAGGATTACGGACAGTACTATAATAATATATGTATTTCAACTAAATGTGGGATAAAAAACAAAAGAGATAAATGGTTTATCAATTTATATAGAGAGGTTTAATCAGGAGTTAGAAGAAAGTTATGTATTAATTGTATAAATGTATATCTTTTTCATCATAATTAACCAGATAGACTAGTTAAATAAATTGTTTAAACTATGCAGTATATTGAATAAAATGGAGATATAAGAATATTGGGTATTGCAAATTGATTTTCTAAAGCATCAAATTGTAACAGAACGAAATTAAAAAAACTTGAATATATAAAAGGATATTGTCAAGCGAATAATATTTCGTCTATAACAGTTGTCAGCGGATATATTACCGCTTTAGGATGTTTTGAATAATTTTGACCATGTACTAATAAAGAAACAATAAGAGATCTTGATAGCTTATGAGTATAAATAATAGAAAATTAATGTTTTGAGGTGCAAAAATGAGTGAACGTTGTAGAATATGTGGGAAAGAAATTTCTATATATGATGTTATTGAAAACAATCTAGCCAGTGTGACTAGATTTTATAATCAACCAATAGAAATGAATGGTATTGATATAACATTGTACCATTGTAATGAATGTGGACACTTTCAGATAAAAAATGAAATAAATGAATTATATTATGATAATTATAAGTTAATTTACAATCCAGAAGATAATAATTATTCAGGATATCCAGAAACGTTATTGAACTATTATAAAGGTTATTTTAAAAAATTATATAAACTTGTAGCACAACATGAAAATTTATTGGATGTTGGATGTGGGGCTGGCGATTTATTAGCTCTTGTTTTAAAGGATTATAAAAATTGTGTAGGTGTTGAACCCTCTAAAGAATTATGTATGAAAGCTCAGAAAAAAGGATTAAAAGTTATTAATAATTATTTTAATGATTTGATTAAATTTGATATAAAATTTGATGTAATAACATGTTGTGCAGTATTAGAGCATATAGATGATCTTAATAATTTTGTAAGAACAATCTGTAATAATTTGAATGATGATGGAATTGTTATGATAACAGTACCAAATGGACAAAAAATTATTAATATTCAATCTTATTGCGATATTTTCCCAGAACATCTTAATTATTTTAACATTCAAAGTATTTCTAGATTGCTTTATAGAAATGGTTTAGAATTGGTAAGTATTGAAGAAGGGTTTGGTAATGATTTATATCTTATTTTATTTGCACGAAGGATAAATAATATATCTTCACTTCAATCAAAGAAAAATTATGATAAAAATAAACTTTTAAAATTGGTAAAAAAGTATGATACTGTAGGTGTATTTGGTGTAGGGGTCAGATCTAGAAATACTTTAAACATGATTTTGGAGTATAAAGATAATATTAAGTTTTTGTTTGACAATAATATTTCATATCAAGGGAAATATGTACCTAATATTGACGTTCCGATTAATATTCCTGATCATAAGAAAATAAATTTATGTGATGCAATTATTATAACATCTGTGGAATATTATGATGAAATAAAATTTGAATTGGAAAATAAATATAATTTTATCGGAGATATATTGTAGAATTGTAACGATTAATTTTCAAGAGGAAAGGTTAAAATATGGAAATAATTAACTACGAAAATCTTTCAAGACCTGAATCGAAATACCATTATAAAAAAATACGCTCGTGTTTTTATTCACAAAAAAATGATGGAGTGACTATTATTGTCCTAGCTTATGCCCGTCTCGAAAAAGCAAGAGCATGTGTAGAAAATATTTTAAAATATACTGTTCCGGGTTATAAGCTCATACTTTTGGATAATGGTACATCAGACAATTCGATTTCAGATTATTTTGAAAGTGTTAAATATGCTGAAAAAAAAGTAGTAAGATTTTCTAAAAATATAACAGGTGTATATGCACTCAATAAAGTGTTTAAATGCCTTGATTCTGAGTATGTTGTTATGATATCAGATGATATAATTGTCACTCCTAATTGGCTTGACAATCTTCTAATTTGTGCCGAAAGTGATGAAAGTATTGGAATGGTAGTCCCCTCATCGACCAATGTCAGCAACTTACAACTAGAAACTCTTGGTGGCTTTGAAAATATTGAAGAAATGCAGGAAAAGGCGGCAAAATTCAATATAAGCGATCCTCGTAAATGGGAAGAAAAAATTCGTCTAATTCCAACTGCAACACTTTATCGTCGTGAAATATTTGAAACCGTAGGAATGTACGATGTAGGTTTTATGCACGATTTTGGCGATGATGATTTTACGTTTAGAGTACGCAGAGCGGGATACAAACTGATGTTGTGTCGTGACACGTTTGTTCATCACGATCATGATCAAACGGCATTACCACAAGAAAGAATAGATATAATGACTCAATCAAAAGAGTTTTTCCGAGATAAGTATAAAGGTATTGATGCATGGGATGATACATCAAACTATATTTCATTTGCTTATAGTAGTATAAATTTTTCAGAAAGTAAAGGTAAAACTCTTCTGGCTATTGATGTCAAATGTGGTGTTCCTATTCTGGAGATGAAAAACAAATGTCGTGCCAATGAAACAGGTTTGTCATTTTGTAAAGCTTATTCCAGTGATTCAAAATATTTCATAGATCTTCAGAGTGTTTCTGATGAAGTGGTATGTGGTAATGTTGAGTCAATGTTGAATGATGAAGAAAAAGAATATGATTATGTGATATTAGGTAATCCTATAAATACATATTCTAATCCTATGAAACTGTTGAGAAAGCTTAATTCATTGTTGAAAAATGATGGATATATTATTTTTGCGGTACGAAATACTAATAATGTTATTAGCTTACTTAATATGCTTGGAGTTGAAGTGAGTAGTGATGATTCACAGCCTAAAGCGATAAGTTATAAAGATTTTCTTAATAGTTTATCAGTGCTTAAATATACTAATGCTGATGTTTCAACTATACCATTATCAATTAATCAGGAATTGAATGATCAAATAAAAAATCTAATTATTAGCATGGATGTGAATATGGATAAAGAAAGTATATATCAAAATATATTAACTCAGGATTATTGGATAACAGCTCATCGTTAAAAGGAGAATTTGAAAATGACGGTTTCAGAATATATATTCGATTTTTTAGAAAAAAAAGGCGTGAAAAATGTATTTATGGTATCCGGTAGCTCGGCAATGTGGTTGACTGATGCTTTAAAGAGAAATGAAAATCTTAATGCCTATTGTTGTCATCATGAGCAGGTTGCTTCGATGGCTGCAGATGGTTGTGGACGAGTTCAGGAAAATGTTCCGGGTGTGTGTCTGGTTACAATAGGTCCAGGTGCAACTAATGCAATTACTGGAATTGCTGAAGCTTTTGTTGATTCATCTCCTGTTTTTGTTATATCAGGGCAAGCAAATTCAAAAATTCTTGATTATCAAATGAAATCAGGAATAAGACAGAAAGGAACGCAAAGTATTAATCTTGAGCCGTTAGTCTCTTCTATAACAAAGTATTTTGCCGCTGTTATGACACCTGAAAGTATTCGATATCATATGGAAAAAGCATATTATTGTGCAATGGAAGGCAGAAAAGGGCCGGTTTGGATTGATGTTCCTATAGATATTCAAAATAAACAAATACCAGAAGAAATGAAGTCATTTATTCCTGAATATAAATTATCTGAGGCAAATATTGATTTAACAAAAACGGTAAAAGAGTTGAATAAGGCGAAAAAGCCTCTTGTTTTAGCTGGATATGGAGTTAGAACGTCAGGTAGTACAGAAAAACTGATGAAATTATGTGAAACATATAATATTCCTGTTGTAACGTCAAGGGGCGGTATTGATATAATAACTTCAGATAGCAGAATTTTTGTAGGAAGACCGGGAGCATATGGAGACAGAGCTTCACATTTTGCAATTCAGGAATGTGACTTTCTTTTAATACTTGGCAGTCGTCTGTCAGCTTCTACAATAGGTTATTATCCGGATCGGTTTGGGAAAAACGCTTATAAAGTAATGGTGGATATTGATGAAAAAGAACTCAATAAGGGCGATGTTCCTGTAAACGAAAATTTTAATTGTGATGTCAGCTATTTTCTTGATTTACTAATGAATAAACTAAGCTTTGATTATGATACTGAAGCAAGAGGAAAATGGATTAGTCATTGTAACGAAATGCGTGAAAAATATCCAGTTGTTCAAGAAGAATATAGAAAGTCCGAGATAATAAACGCTTATTATTTTACGGAAAAACTTACAGAGTATACTCCAAAAGAAACAGATATAGTAGTAGATACAGGAAGTGTATGTAATATTGTTTCTCAGACATGGAAAATAAAGCACGGACAAAGATACTTGATATCTGGTGGTCTGTCGTGCATGGGATACTGGGCATCAGCAATCGGCAATGCTTCTCTTGGACGAAACGTTGTTGCAATATCTGGTGATGGAAGTACACAGATGAATATTCAGGATTTTGCAACAATGAAATATTATAATCTTCCATTGAAGCTGTTTGTTTATAATAATAATGGATATATGCTGATAAGGCATAATCAGCATAATTATATGAACGACAGATTTTTAGGAGTCGGACCTGATAGTGGTGTTCAGACACCTGATTTTTGTAAGGTAGCAGAAGCATATGGATTAAAGTCAGTAAAGATTTCAACTATAGGAGAAATTGATGATAAACTTAAAGAAGTTTTTGCATATAACGGTCCTGTTGTATGTGAAGTTATTTTAGAACAGTTTGGTATAATAGCACCAAGAATATCATCAAGAGTAATGCCTGATGGTTCTCTTAAAGCCGCTGAGTTTGATGATTTATGGCCGTTCCTTGATAAGGAGTAAAAGAGATGGATAAATATAATACAGTGATATTGGGAGGAGGACCAGCAGGTCTTTCAGCAGCTCACACACTAAGTGATAAAAACATTGACGTTGTACTTTGTGATAAAAACGAAACAATAGGAGGATTGTGCAGAAGTTTTACAATTGATGGCTTTATATTTGATACTTTTGCACATGTGAATTTTTCTAAAGATTCTTATGTTCAGTCTATGCTTGAAGAAAAAACTGATTATTTGATTCACAAACCTGAAGCATATAATTATAGCAACGGTGTATGGATTAGAAATCCTGTTCAGAATAATTTGATTAATCTTGATATAGATGAACGAATAAAAATAATAAAAGGTTTTATTGAGAGGAAAAAGTTTAATCCTCAAAATTATGATCAATGGTTACGAATGCAGTATGGTGATTATTTTACTGATAACTATCCATCTAAATATACAAGAAAATACTGGACAGTAGAATCTGAATTACTTGAAACAAAGTGGGTTGAAGGTAGGATGTATACTCCTTCAATTGATGAAGTTTTATATGGTGCTATGTCATCAGAAACACCTAATGTACATTATACCAAGGAAATACATTATCCTGTTAAAGGTGGTTTTGGAGCATTTATGTCTTCATTTTCAGGTGATTATGCTGTAGAAAATAAAAAAGAGTATTCAGGGTTGGATATAAAAAATAAAGAAGTATTTTTTACTGATGGTGAAAGTATAAAATATGATAATTTAATATCTACTATACCTCTTGATATCTTAGTTAAAGGAATAAAAGGTGATGTTCCGGAGAAAGTTTTAAATGCGGTCAATTGCTTAGATTATACGTCAGGTGTAATAGTTTCAATAGGATTGAATAAGAAACATCGTTCTCCATCTCTATGGTTTTACATTTATGATGAGGATATATTACCGGCACGTGTTTATTGCCCAGATATAAAGTCTCCACAAAACGTTCCAAATGGATGTTCTGCTTTACAGGCTGAAGTATATTTTTCAAAATATAAACCATTAAATATCGATTTTTCTGAAATAAAAGAAAAAGTTGTTGAACAATTAGTAGATATTGGATTGTTTGAAAAAGAAAATATAATGTTCTCTGATGTTCGGTTTGAAAAATATGCTAATATAATGTTTACTAAACAAATATATGAAGCTCGTAGTATAGTCCATCAATATCTGAAAAGTATAGGTGTTCACTATGCCGGAAGATTTGGTGAATGGGATTATTTATGGACTGGTCAGAGTATACTAAGCGGTCGAAAATGTGCATTAGAATTAAACGCTAGATAAATATTGAGATACAAAAGCAAGCATTGACAAAAAAATTTTAATATGTCAATGTTTGCTTTTGATATATCTAATATATGTTTTTTATATTATGGATTAGTTAAAATCTCTAACAAGTAAATCTTGAAGTAACGATAAAAGGAATTTCATTGTGTGAATTGCTGAGCTTTTAAAAACTAAATCCCAAAAAAATGTAGAAATTTTTATTAAGGAATAGACAATTGCCAAAAAAATAATTGCAATAATCCCCAATTCGACAGCTTGGTTAATAGATGATTTATTTGAAATAACTCCAGCAACAAAGGCGATTATAGGAAAAATCATAGTTTTACACAGTTCAGTTAGTTTGGTACTGCTGTTTATACGATCTTCTATATTTTTTTCAATAGAGTCTATGAGGTATTTAATTTTATCTTTTGAATACCAATTTTTATCACCGCTATATTTAAAGTTTTGCAGTATTTCTTTTAATTTGTCAAGTCGTTTGTTGTAGCGATCAAATTTTTCTTTATACCTTTTTAGATTCATATTTTCAAAAACTGCGATATATATCAAAAAAAATATAAATGATATAATTGATATAATTCCAAATATAATATTGAGTGTTGTGGTCAACCTTTTTTGAAACATTTGTGTCTAAATAAGATCACAAATATTTATCCACGTTATTGTTAATACTGTACAAAAACATCATTTATTCTTACTCATTCTTATTTGATAAGGAGTCA
>SVNW01000081.1 GCA_015066745.1 Ruminococcus sp.
TGACTCCTTATCAAATAAGAATGAGTAAGAATAAATGATGTTTTTGTACAGTATTAACAATAACGTGGATAAATATTTGTGATCTTATTTAGACACAAATGTTTCAAAAAAGGTTGACCACAACACTGAGTGTAATATCCTTGAGAACAAGAAATGACATCATCGTGGACTTATTTTCTGAAAACTCAAACTTTACCGATATCATTATTTCATTATTTTTCATATATATATCCTTTCAAAAAACAGGAACAGCATGTTTATTCATTTTCCGCTGTCGTGTTTATTAAGATCCCCCAACTTTAAAATATTATAGATAGTGTTTTCGGATTTTTCATCTAGCTTTATAATTTTCTTTTCTTTTATATTTTCATTTTTCATGCCATTGTTAAGATCTTTCTGACCTATATTCGGACTACTCATAATTTTACAACCTCTTTTTAGTAAATTTTAAACTCATTTATTTTTGTCCCGTAATTTTTCATCTATTGCACCGGATACAGCTTTATAAAACGGAGTAGAAGACGTGTTTCTCTTATATTTATAAACATACAGAATAAGTCCGAAAAGCAACACTATCACCGAAAGTGCAAGTGACGCAAAAAGGGGAAGCAAAATAAGCGGTGAATCAAACTTCAAATCAAGCTTTGAATACATACCACTGAGTTTCAAAAACAAATACAGAAAAACAAAAAAAGGTACGGTAAATAAAAACGTTCTCACATATGAATCCAGAATATATTTTAACAATAATAAATACTTGTTCTTATCCATAATTCACCTCACGAAAAATTTCCTATCTGACGGAAAATTTCTTTTATCTCTTCTTTGGTACTTCCTGTTGAATTCATAATATATTGTATAGTTTCATCATTATCAAGTACATTTTTTAATTTTACAACAGCATTTCTGAATTCGGAATTACTCTGATAACTGCAAAGTGTTTCATATGCTTTATCAAAATTTTCTTTCTTTATTTCTGCATTGTAAATAGCCTGTGCAAGCTGATATCCCGTACTGCTTGTGCTGACATCCAATTTCATTATTTCTTTTGATATTTCTTTAAATTTCCTTGAATTTGCATATTTCATAATTTCATCAACATATTCGGGTGAAATGTCTCCTGAATCTTTTTCAGAAAGAAGATTTATAAGCATAGCGGCTTCCTGTTCATCAATATCACCATCAGAATATACAAATCGGGAAATCTTACTGTAAGTTTCATCAAACTTTGATGCTGACGCTGTTTTTATCATATCTGATGCTATATTCTCAAGCTTTGCAAACTGTGTACTCTGATAATTATCTGCAAGCAGATCCCATTTATCGTTCGCGATTTTAAATCCCGAAACTCTGTAAATTGCTGCTATTATCAGCAATGTTGTAAATACTGAAAGAATTTTTCCTACTGCACCAAAAGCGCTCTTTACTTTTACATTTTCTGCCCTGACTATAGTAGGAATAGAGTTTGACGCATCAACTATATCCTTACGAAGTTCTTTATAAGAATGATAATATCTTTTATCTGATTTGTCTGTATATCCATGTTCTCTGAGACGTGTGCATTTTTTTATTATATCCTCGGCTTTTTTATGATAATGTACTGAAGCAAGTGTAAGATCCCTGTTACAATAAGCGTTATCACTAAGAAAATATTTTTCATAAAAATCATGTGCGTCATGAGAAAATTCGTTATTTTTGGTTACAAGGTCAAAAATATTCAGGCACTCCCAGAACGTTGCTCCAAAAGAAAATATATCACTCTCTATACTCATTTCTCCATGAGTAAAATTTTTAGAAAAAGGAAATTTGCTTCCTTCTGATTCGGGTGCATAACATTCAGGCGCTGCATATCCGAGCGTACCATACTGATACATATGTTCTATAGTTTCCCCGTCTCCGTAACATACTTCCGGCATAGGTGCAAGAACTTTATCTGAATTGTCATATATCCTTTTTGAACGTCCGAAATCTATAAGCACAAGTTCTTTTCCGTGCTTTGTAACCATTATATTTTCAGGCTTTATATCAAGATGAAGTATCTTCTTTTCTTCTGTAACAAATTCCAGTATCTCACTGAGATTTTTCATAAAATAAATTACTTCATTCTGATACAAAAGAATATTATCATAACTTTTATAATATGTAGCTCTTGCATTTATCTTTTCATCTTCAGTAAAGTCATGAAATTCTATTACTTTCTTTAAGCCGTTACTCAGTTCCTTGTATTTTCTCAGTTTCCAGTATTCACTACGACAATATTCTTCAAGTGACCATCCGTCTATATATTCTTCTATTACACAAAAATATTTTTCTCTGTTGATAATTCCATCAGCAACCTTATCACAAGGCAAACTGAAATCTCCAAGATCTTCAATAACATCAAATATTCTTACAACAGAACGACACTCCTGAAGTTCTTCAAATATAGACAGTTCTTCATCTTTGAACTTGCTTATTTTATCTATATACTCACCGTTTGAATATACATATTTAGGCTTGAATTTTAAAACACATGCAAATTCAAGCTCTGCTTTGCGTGATGTTTTGATCCCCTTATATACCACACTTTCTGTTCCTATGGCAATAAAACCATCACGGTTTATACCATGTGATACATCTATGATATATTTAAAATCTGTACCTAATATTTCAGTATTCATATATTTTTTCCTTATTATTTATCCGTTTTTTAATCATCTTTTCCACCCTATGCACATAGTTTTTCCATCATTTCTAAAAATTCGACATTTATTTTATTTTACTATACTGTTTATGTTTTGTCAAGCACATAAATACGCAACTTATCCCCTACCAAAAGCGGTAAGGGATAAGTTATAAAAATGTTTATCTTTTCTTTCTCTTCAATACTATAACTGTCGCACCTGCGCCTACGAGCAATGCTGAACCTGCCATTATCCACGACCACATATTTCCAACATATATATTATCAGCTTCCTGTACGTCATATACATTTCCGGCTGTATCTACAAGATGAATACCAACGTTATGCCAGCCCTCTGATAATGTAAATCTGAGAGTCTTTTCTTCCTCTGAATAATCAAAAACTATCTCTTCATTATTATCATAAACTTTGCACTGCGCGTAATCAAGAATTTCATTTATATCTGTAACAACAATTTCTCTTGGTTCTGTTCCCGGATACCAGTGCCATGACTTGAATTCTTCCGGAACTTCTGCATCAGGAGCAATGTTATCTATATGAATATTTCCAAGGTCGATTCTGTTTTCATTTTCTTTTACTGTGAGAATCAATTCCTTATCGGTATCACTCTGATAATTGTCGATGAAGAAATCGGATCTTAAAGTATAACTGTATACTGTTGCTCCGTAAAGATCTGTGTTCTGAACATCAGGCTCAAGATTTGTATCTTTTTCATCGCCGTTCATATCACGCAAAACTATTTTGGGAGTATTTCCGTTCTTGGAAATTATGAAAATCTCTACATCACTGAAATCATCAGGACGTTTGCTTATAGGTTTTCCGTCTTCGTATTCAAAAGAATAAAGTCCTGTTTTGTTCTTTTTATTGCTGTCAGGAATATATGCAAGAACTTCATTATCCTTCATACGGATATAGGTATTTTTATTTACTACACTCTTGTTTCCTGCTTTATCAAAAGCAATTATCTCAACTGCATAAATACCATCTGTTTCAAAATCTGTCAGAGTAAATTTCTTTTCATTTATTTTTTGAGTAACCGACTTTGCCTCTATGCTGTCAAGTTCTTTTCCATTTGAATACTCAGGTGTAAATTTTACAAGTGTATACTCAAGATAATCATAATTTATATCATCAAATTCTACTGTAGGTGATACTATATCTCCGCTATTTTCAGAATAAATATCAAGAAATTCAAACTCATTTTCTTTACCGGAAACAAACTCGCCGTTTTTCATTTTGACTTCAGGCATAGTTGTATCAATTTCATATACTTCTGTATCTGAACGTGATGAGTCAAAAACAGGTGCATTTCCTGCTTTGTCGTATGGATAGATCTCTATTTTGTAAACCGCATCCATATCTGTTTCAAACTCTACTGTATAAAGATCTCTGTCAGCTGAGTCCTGTACCCAGTCAGCATACCCTACAAACGAATATGTTGTATCTGTAAAATAATCGGAATTATGAGCTGAACCTGCATCTTTTCTGTAAACTTTCAGGCCAATATTTTCAAAGTCAAAGTTATGTTCTCTTACTGAAATAACAGCCTTCTTTGAACTGTTGAAATAAATGTCTTCACCCGCCTGACCAAATGTGTCAAAGTTTGTTTTTACAACCGGAGAAGTTTCATCCACGTAAAATCTGCGTCTGCCATCATAAGGCTTGTTTACAACAGCTTCAAATCCTGCTCTGTCACTACCTTCTATATCAAACGTATAGTCTCCTTCGGGGAATGTAACTACAGCAGTGTGACGTGAATTATCAGCCGGATCGCTGTCAAATGATATTTGCGGAATATTTCCGTTATAAGAGTTTTCTATAATAGTTCTTATAAGTTCTTCATCAAAGTTTCTCTCTGTTACAGCTATATTTATGCTTGCCGGTTTGCTCTGATTATAGTAAAGTGTACCGTTATAGCCTTCAGAACATTGTATATCTATTACCGGAGCTGTTTTGTCGACAGTAAATTTCTTGGTTACTTCTGTTTTTTTATTATCACAGTTATCATTTACATCTATTTCAAGCATAATGTCATTGTCATCGCTGTCAAAATAAAATGTCTTTGATATTACAGTTACAAGATTAGCTTCCGTCTGTTCTATTTTCCATCCGTCTTCTGTAATATCTCCGATATTCCATTTCTTATCTGAAGTATCACTCTGCACTTTTCCTTCTGATAAAATGAGCTGTGTATTTTTTTCAGAAGTCTGACTTACTTTCCAGTTCTTAATTCCTGATTTTTTATCAGTGATCATAACAGTTACTGACATATCTTCTGCATAAAGATCATTACCGGCATTATCTTTACGAACTGTCTCAGAAGAATATGAAATTTCTACCTCAGGTGGCACATCTTCTACAATAACAGACGGAGTCAGAAGTTTTTCCTCTGATACATTCATTACATTATCTACTGCATGGGCAATAATTATTCCTTTGAAGCCTTTTTCTATATCAATTTCGATATAAGAACCAGTATGATCATGTATTATTTCTTTCGATCCTACTTCTGTATCAACCGGATTATTTATGTCATCATATGAAATTAATTTATATGATATCGCCTTCAAACCTGAAGAATCCGATATATCTTTAGCAAAAATTTTTAATTTAAGATCTTCATTAAAATACATTCCATAATTCAGATCATCAATTTTAAAGCCTTCTATGCCCAACTTGACAGCAGGTTTACTTTCCGTTTCTAATTCAGCAGTATCAGGAGAAACAGCAAGTCTGTATTGAAATTCCGTTATTTCCGGCATCGTATTATCGATATAATAAACATATTTTTGTTGCGGACTTTCATTTCCGGAATTGTCGGTGGCCCAAAAGGTCCATTCATGTTTTCCGCTTATATCCAGATATTCATCACTGCTTTCTGATTTCAGATGTGACTTGTCAGTTCTGAAAACATATGTGTGTGCCTGAGTATCTATATCATTTACTTTATCAGAACTTATCATCTCCTGAGATAATTCTTCTGTATCATCTGTTTTTATGTCTTTTCCGTTTTCTTTGACAACAACGCTATTAATACCTGAATCTTTATCCCTAACATCCAACTGTATAACACCCTTGGTCTCTCCACTAAACCAGTATTTTTCAGCGTCATCAGACTTTTCAGTATACGGGACTTCAGGAAGACGCAACTCAATAACAGGCGGTTTTGTTTCAAGAACAATAGTTATCTCGTTTGAATCACTATCTTCAGCACCTACTATGATATCATCGCCTGATTTTCTGATTATTCTGTAATTTCTACTGCAGGTTCTTCCTACATTATCTGTTACGGTAATAGTAAAAGTCTTTTTAAATACTTCATTAATATCAGGAGGAAGAAGAACAGGTATTTTATAAGAGCCATTTTCATCTTTCTTTAATTCCTCTTCCATATCACCGTAATTTATTTTTACACTCTGTATCTGACTTTCGTATTCATTATCTTCTGTTTTATCTCTGTCATTGTCATACGCAAAAATATTCAGATTAACACTGTTATTTGAAAAAATTCCGAAATTAAAGATATTTAATATCTTTGATTCTGATTCATCAAGTTCTGAAACTTCAAGCTTTTCAATCCATGGTGCAAATTTATCTATATGGACTTCACAAGTATTATTCTCAGATAATTTATTTCCTGCTATGTCGTTTGCCAGAACTTCTATACAATAACATGAACGGGCATCTGTTTTTATGATATTATTATCAAAATCTTTGAAATCACTCTTTTTAAGTTTTATTATATAATTATTAAGATCATCTGTTTCAATATTTTCTTTGTCGATCACAATCTCGGTACCGTTTACTTTTACTTTAACAGAATCCAAATCTATACCGGAATGTTTATCACCAAGAGTTATCATTAATGTAAAATCATCATTATCGCTGTACCAGCTATCACCAAACTTTGGACTTTCAGATATTATTGTGCAATACGGTGCAACAACATCCACGTTAAACTTTATTTCCGTCTCTTCAGATGTATTTCCGCAATTGTCTTCGGAATATGCATAATAAGTATACTCTCCACTCTCAAACTTATCAGTTATAACGATTTTATAATCCTGACTTTCAAATCTCTCTGTCTGATCTGAAGTGTCAACAACAGCTTTAAATTTGTCAGATTCTTTAAGATGTATTGAATGAATACCACTTATAGGCACTGCCGATTTAGGACTTATATCTTTGCCGGTTATTACGATAGATTTTCCGCTGTTTAACCATAAAGATGTATGTGTTTGGTCTGAATCATTCTTACTGTCATAGAGTACTTTATCGTTTTCGTCTTGTATTATGTAACTTGTTTCTGGAGCGGAGTTTTCGATTATGAGAGTGTTAGACTCAATATCCGAAAACTTCCCTTCCAATTTATTTTTAACTTTATTTAATAGAATTTCTTGTTCTTTACATCCATCAGTGATACATATTTTAAGTTCCTCGATCAGTTTATTATCAGATAAGGAAAAATAGATATACTCGCCGCCTTCATCCTCATTTTTAACTTTCATAATTACAGAATCTTTATCTTTAAGCGATACTGATTGTAATCCTAATATAAAATTTTTAGATTCCGATTTATCTATAGCTTTAACTTCAAAAACTATTGGTGCTGCTGCATAATTTCCTGACTTAAAAGTCCTAAAAAAGACTTTATCCTTCAGTTCTTTCAGTTTACTCTCTTTTTCAACGTCATCTATCTGGTCGTCATTTAATATATCATGATATTCTTTACTTACTATTTTTAAATCAACTAACTCCGGGGGAAGCGTATCCATTCCTCCGCTTTTTTCAGAAAGATACTTTTTTCCCTCGATTTCATTCACATTTCCTGCATTATCTGTTATACGTAAATACAATTTATGATAATGATCTTTTGGATATACTGATTCACAGTACGGAACAAGTATCTGAAAATCTGTTTCTTTTCCGGGCTTATATTCGGAAAATTCATTTCCGCCATTGTAATATTTGTTACATCCTTTAGCTTCAAAATAGTTATAGCTTCTGTTACCATCATGATATTTGTTTATTCCACCACTTACTCCGTATTCTCTATAAGCAGTCGCATATACATCATCATCCCACTTATATTCAATCTTTGCTATACCTGAACCATTATCTTTGACATTTCCTATTGCTATAAAATAGCCACCGGAATTTTTATTAAATTCATCTACGTCAAACGTATTATTATTATAAAAAATAACAATATCTCCTTCATTGGTAAACGGTTTATCTTTATCAATTATAACTTTATCAATATTTGAATCTCCAAATACGAGTTTTTCATTTAATGGATTTCCAAAAGCATCTGTTACTGAAAGCTCAAAATTATATTCCTTTGATTTATCGCTTTCAACATCTGTTATTTCAAACTCTGCCTTATAACACCATATTCCATTAATCAATTCTGATGATATACTCTTTGCCTTATAACTACTATCACCACTCATCAGTTCTGCATTTATGTTCTGTTTAAGTTCATCGCCATAAATATCAACATTTATTTTAACGTTTTTATTTGTAGTTAGTATATTCTCTTCGGATAATACAACTTTTTTCAAATCGCTACCATCAGCAGTACTTATTTTTACTGAATCTTTATCTACAGAAAAAGATTCGCGATTAACATTCTGTGTTATGGTATGAACCAAGTCATTATCTTTGGTTTTAAGATAATATGTAATTGTTTCACCGGAAGCTGATTCATTATATTTTACATCACAAGTTATATTTTTCTTATCTACTTTTGATATATCCGTACCTACGTAACAATTTTCAGGAGCAGTAACTTCGACTTTATAGCCCGATATCACAGTATTATCTTCACCATCGTAAGTAAATTCCTTAAAACAAATTTTTGCCCTGTCAATTATATCAAATTTATATTTTGGCGAAAAACTTACAAGATAATTCGGATTGTTGTTTTCTAACTTTAGAGCATAACTTCCGGTAACCTGTGAATTATTACATTCGGGCTTTATTAATGCATAGAAGTCAGGATATTTTTCTGAGTCGCTGAATGTATATGAAATCTGATTTGGTATTTCTTCGCCCTTATATATATACATTTTTCCGGTCGGTTCCAGCTGAACATTTTTCATTTCTATTATTGCTCCGGAAACAATCTTTGTCGATATATCTTCACTTAATACATACTTGTCTTTATCTTCTCCGTTAAGCTCAAATTGTATGCAAACTTTTTTATTGTTTCCTGCATCACTTGTATCAAACTGCGCAACAGCAGTCAGATATACATCGTCCTCCTCTTTCTTTCCTTCCAAAGGAATATCTTCAATTCCGGCAATACCGATGTCGGACAAATCTATCTCTGCATCTCTTGTACCATCATAATCTTTAGTTTTAATTCTGAGTTTCTCCAAAACATACATATGAGTTGGTGACAGCTCAAGCACAACCTTTTCTTCCGGTTTGCTCTGCTGTTCAGATTCATACTCCGAATTATTTTCTGTACTATTTACGATATCGGCGATAACATATGTATGGCATCCGTTTGCCGCTAAAAGAATTGCTGAAATAAAAGCTGTTATTTTTTTAATCCTTTTCATTTTTTCCTCCGTATATTAAAAACCTTTCTTATTCTTTTTCTGAAGAACCGCAAATATTACTCCGCCCGAAAGTAAAATTCCCAATGATACCAGTATCGGCAACAATCCGGATGAATTTTTTGTTTTTTCCGGTGCTTCATCTATTTCTTCTTGTGTACTTGTTGTTTCTTCTGCCTTTAGTATAACAGTTTCAGTTTTATCTGTCAAAGTAGTTTTCGTTGTTGATATTGATTTTTCAACAGTTGTTGTTTCCGATGTTATACTTGCAGACTCTGTTGTCGTTATTTCTGTCTGTTGCTGTATATTTTCCGTTGTTTGAGAAGTCTCATTACTACTTTCAGAATCTGAAGAATTATCTACTTCTTCGGAAACCGATGGCTGTGTATTTTCAGGCTGAACAGATGGTTGAGTCTGCTGTGTAGCCGGTGGCTGTTCTGCAGGTGTTTCTGTAACTTCCGGCTGCGATGCTTCTGTTTCTCCCCCCACATAACCGTACAACGGTTTTTCCTCAACTATTCTTATCCCACCGTTTATGTACTCTGTTATATTTTCCTGTCCATAAAAAACTCTGTCTTTATAAAATCCGATTTCCTCTTCATTCACTCTATATTCCGGAACAAATTCCACACCATAAAAATCCCCTACATTAATTGTTTCGGGAAGTATAAGTTCCAGATAACAAACTGTATCATCAAGATCGTAATATGGTCCATAGCTTCCTTGATTAGTTGATACAACAGCATAACTGAAATCATCAAGAAAATAACTGGTCACAACTGTATACGGCACCATATTCCGATTAGTAATTGCCGATATATATTCATGTGTGTTTTCATCTCTTTTTACTAAAAAAGATAAATATGTAAATCCCGGATTATTATTTATCTTTACTCTGATTTGTACTTCCTGTCCGGGATTTACCCAGTTTATAGGTACATCAAGAGTCTCTATCTCAAGACCTACATTATACTGTGGTTCTGCATAAACTTCTTCATTTATAAAATTTGATGCTATTGCCAGTGCCAATACTCCGGCTGTTATTATTCTCTTTATCAAAACTCATCATCCTTGTATATTAATTGATCATTAAATCATATGCAACTCAAACAGGAATGTTTTCTCCATACGATAAACTACAAACTTTTAACCAATATGCATCATCTGAAGCATATTTATTTATTGCATTCTCAATAATATCTTCTTGCAATTTGGTAACAATTATATTTGGTGCACCGGGTTCAAGAAATCCATTTTTCATATTTTGAATAATCCATTCAATTGTCGCAACTGTGACACAAAATTCTTTTTCATCCTCTAGTTTTATAAATACATCTATATTATCACACAGCAAGTTACATTCATCTATAGGCGTTGGAAAAATAACAGACTTAACTTTCATTTAAGTTTAACCTCCATAAAGTTTTCTACCAGGTATATTATGTATGTTTCAACAAAAAATCATCGTATATACGCTTTTCTATTTTTGTGCAGTTCATTAGTTTATCATCAATACGTTTTAAAATCATACTTTTATCATCATCATTTATTTTTTTTAATTCTTTATCTCTTAGAGAATCAATACACGCAACAAACAAATTTCCCTCATCAATACTACATAATCTTATCAAAATTTCTGTACTATTAGTACTACTTACATCGGCTAAACACTCCGCAAGACGCACCTTGCTCTGTACATCCATCATCAGAAGTGATTTCCCCAACATATCCCAATCAGTTTCAGATATTTGTTCAATTATTTCATCACAAATGAAAATTCCTTCGTCATACCAGTAATCTTCAGAACAATTACTTGTTAAATATCTTATTACTTCTTCTACCATATCGTTCACCTTTAAATACTAATAAATCCTTCTGGCAATTTATTTATTATACTTCAGGCTCCACCTATTCATTGACGCTACTTATTAAATAGTTGCCCGTTTTTGCTGTAGTACTTTTCTAAAATTATTCTTACACTTTTCATCAAATAAAAAAATAACCATTCATCAGGCAAATCATAATTATTAATAATATATTGCCTAATTTCTTCTTCCTCCTTCATAGTGATTGAAAGAGGGAATGAAAGCTCTTTATCTCCATTTAAACACCTTTGACTCAGTCCTAAAAGATACTCCACATTTTCATTTGCAAGCTTATTAGACTTAGCAAATTTCGGATAATCAGCACTTAAAAACCCATTAAGAATATACTTTTCGCTTTTGTTAATAAATGATTTTTTTATAATCGAACTCATCTCCTTATGATTTTTTACACCTTAATGTTACAGAAGCCTGCACAAGTTTAAGTTCATCATCTGTATTGCATATTGTATTATCTATACTTAATATTCTGCTCTGCAACGTTTCAAGGTTAGTTTTTAATCCACCTACAGATGATTTCGCTTTTTTTACAAGTGACGACATCTCGTTTACTTTGTTTGCGTATAAACTTATTGTTGCTATGTTATTTGTCCATCCTATATTTTTTGTTATTCCGGTAAATATATAACCTAACATCCAAAAAATAATCCCGGAAACATAATTTCACAAAATATAGTATACAATATTTTTTTATGATTGACAATTTCATTCACAATACAATGTTTACTCAGAATCTTATCACGAAGCTCTTTTCTTTCTTTTTCCGTTTCCGTTGTAAAATCTTTATCACAGCAACTAAGTGATATCATATAAATAACATAATCTCTAAAGAATAGGCTTATAATAAAATTTTTTCCTTCAATTTGCTTCGCACCATCAAGATAAATAATTCTTATCCCACCCTGATTGTTATAAAAAGAATATCTATAACAAAATTTAAGTATTTGTAAAATTGATAACCAGAATTTCTATATTATCTTTTAATTTTTGTATATTACAACTACAATCCAACAACAATATATCAATCAACTTTTCAATGTATTTATTGTCAACGAAACACTTGGAATAACAGGATATCATATGTTCAACGAGTTCATCATCGACCAATGAAATTGGTTCAGGATAAAATTTAACCTTTTCCTTATCATAAGAATATCTACTTGTAAAAGCAATCGCATCTATTATGCAATTCCATACAGCAGATTCTATTTCATCATTACACAACTCTGCAAAAATAGATATACCATTTTCTTCATTGTCAATATAATTATATAAAACTTCGCCATTATATTTTCTATTTATAATTTGACACCAACAACAATTTATTGCTTCTTTAGCAATAAACATATGTTCATCAACTTTAATAAGTGGTATGATTCTTTCTGCTATGCCTATAAAAAAAACGACCTTCTGTTCGCTGCTCAAACTCAAAAATCTATTCATGTTTATTCCTCCTACTAATAAAGTTTATTAAATAATTGGGTTCACTTCATCATTCTATGCACAATTTCATATACATAAAATAATTTAACTTGTGCCTCTATTACATTAGATAATCTTGATATTTTCAAACTTCAAATATGTTAATTATAGAAGTAATTAATCATATATATTTTCCGTTTTTTACAATTATCTCTAAGCGGCCCGTAACATTTATGTTACTATCTATTTCAGATGTTATTTTTATCGTCAACTCGGGATATTTTAAACTTAACTGCTTCAATACCCCAGGTTTTACATTATCATTCATCAAACCTTGAATACATTTTCTACAAACACCTGATGGGTTAGACTGGTGTATCCTTAATACTCCAACAATATTTTCTATTGGTATTCCTCTTTCATGTACGGCATTATCAAATTTATTTACAATAACTTCCTCTGCATGACGTGTAAATAACGGATTATCACTTGGAGCTTTTATAGATCGGTTTGGCATTTCCACATCTAAATCTTGTATTCCTAATTGTTTTCTAACTTTAGGTGAACCTCCTTCAAACATTATATCTTCTAAACCTGGAACATTAGTCTTTCCTACAGCAATAGTATTTGTATCATTTAAACTATACTTTTTTCTAATAGCTTTTATGTCTTCTCCATCAACTATTAAACCTTCATCATTGTACGTTGCATTATGTACCCATATCTCAAGACTACCAACATAATACGTATGATAATCCTCAACCTGAAAATTGTACACCTTTACAGGCTCTGTCGTGTACTCAACTCGTATATCTTCCACCAATAACACTTTTCCTAAAATATCTACCAGTTCTTCACCTACGATAAGATCACAGGCATTTACAAATCCTATATCCTTCACATAAAAAGGATGTCCTTCGGTTGTTACTATTTCTTCACCAGATACCCGAATATGTATCAGCTTCATTGTTTCTCTTACATATGTCTCTACTACTGTTTTTATTTCAGTTTCTTTTGTTATTTCATTCGTTGACAGTACTTTGTCTCCGGATTTTATATTTTCTATAGCCACCAGTCCGTTTGCTGTGCTTATGAGCGTTCCGGCTATAAAACATTTTGCTATTCCATTCTGTATATCATATTTGATTCCCTTTACCATTCCGGAACCAAATGCTCCAAGTGCTCCGAGTGTAAGCTGTACTCCGTTATATATCTTGCTTTCA
>SVNW01000082.1 GCA_015066745.1 Ruminococcus sp.
CTCCGCCGTATACCAGTACTCCGTCCTTATAGAGCGCCTGATCAATAAAATCCCAGATAAATCCTCCCTGATACGACATATATTTGTCCTCAAGATCGGTGTATAATTTCATACCGCCAAGAGAATTACCCATAGCATGCATATATTCACAACTTATGTATGGCTTTCCTGATTTTTTTAAGAGATACTCTTCTACTTCATGAGGTTTTGCATACATACGACTTTCCATATCGGTAATATGGTCATATTTTCTGTTCCACACAACGCCTTCATAATGTACCAATCTCGTTTGGTCAACACTATGAAAATAATCCGCCATTTCGGCAATGTCATCTCCGCAATAGCTCTCATTTCCACAACTCCATATCAATACACTTGCATGATTTTTATCACGTTCATACATAGATCTTGCTCTGTCGAGAACTGCACCTTTCCATTCGGGAAGAGAAGCAGGAACATTTGAAAATGGTTCACATAACCCCATCTTCTGCCACGTTCCGTGAGATTCAAGATTGGTTTCGTCAATCAGATAAATTCCATATTCGTCACAAAGCTGATACCAGCGTGAGTTATTCGGATAATGACAGGTACGCACCGCATTTATATTATTCTGTTTCATAAAACGAATATCCCATAGCATATCTTCCTCAGTTATAACTCTTCCCCTCTCTGCATTCCACTCATGACGATTGATTCCTTTGAAGATAATACGTTTTCCGTTAAGACACATAATACCATCTTTCAGTTCAAATGTACGAAATCCTATATTTGTCTGAGCTGTCAAAATGACTTTACCATTTGCCATTATAATTTCGGCGGTCAACGTATACAGATACGGTTCCTCGGCACTCCATGGCGAAATATCTGAAATATCTGCGGTAACATTTGCAGAGTCACTTTCAAATACACTGTCACCGTCTTTATCTGTCAATTTCAACTTTATACTGTAATCGCCATCACCGATAATATCAAGTTCTGTTGTAAGAAAACCTTTTTTATTTTCATGGTCATAATCTGCGATCACTTTCATATCCCTTATATAAACTTCTGGAACTGCATAAAGATACACATCACGGAAAATACCTGAAAATCTCCAGAAATCCTGATCTTCAAGCCAGCTTGCCGTACTGTAGCGATAAACTTCCACTGCAAGTTTATTTCCCTTCTCTTTAAGATATGGCGTAATGTCAAATTCGGAAGGCGTGAAACTATCCTCGGAAAAACCGACAAATTTACCGTTGAGCCACACATAAAAAGCTGTTTCCACTCCTTGAAAACTAATAAATGTTTTCAATCCAAGAAGTGCTTTATCAACATCAAAAAAATTCACATAACTGCCTACAGGATTGCGTTCATTTGGAATTTGAGGAGGTATAAGTTTTTCATATCCTTCCCAGGGATACTGCGTATTGACATACTGTGGTTTATCATATCCCTGCAACTGAATATGTCCCGGAACAGTGATATCATCAAATCCGCTCACATCAAAATCTGTTTTATAAAAATCAACAGGTCTGTTATCAGGGTGTTCTGTATAAGAAAATTTCCATATACCGTTGAGCGACTGTTTCAGTTGTTGTCCGTTTACTGTACAAATATGGTCTGAATGTGCTTTTTCACGGTTTACAGAAAAAATTTCAGGATTTTTAAGCCATTCAAGTGTAGGTTTCATACAATCAGCCTCCTTAGTTATATATGCATATTTTGATACCTTTATTTATTTTCTGATTTAATTTTAGCACGTTTAGCTATAAAAAAACATAAACACAATCGCACAAAACATGCACAAAATGATACAAACACTATTGAAGTAAAAATCGGGACATGATATAATGTATGTAATAAACAAAAACGGAGGCTTTGCTATGTTTACAAATGTTGCTTATCTGCATAATTCACTGACAGATATTGTTGATGAGAGCAGATCGCTTATAGTTACAAGCTGTGGGTATTACCGTGTATACAGCAGACCAACAGTCTCAACCGAACGTCCGAAAGGCAGACGTGATTATCAGCTTTTATACATTGCCAAAGGAAAAGGACATTTTTATTTTGAAAACAAAGAATACATAGTTTCAGAAGGAAATATGATCTTGTTTCGCCCCGGAGAAACTCAGATGTACTATTATCATGCTACTGACAAAACCGAAGTATATTGGGTTCACTTTACAGGTTGTCACGTAGAATCTGTTCTGGATGCTTATCTTCCAAAAAATCAGAATGTATTTTACACAGGCACTTCACCCGACTATCAATGGCTTTATCGGCAGATGATACAGGAACTTCAGCTTTGCCGTCCAAACTATGAAGAACTTCTCACACTTAATCTGCGCCATATTTTCATTATGATAAACCGTTACCTATGCGAAGGTCAGAAAAACGGAAGTGATATTCAAAATGAAATCGAACGTGCAACACATTATTTCAATGAAAATTACAACAAACAACTTAATATTGACGAATATGCTCAGTCACGCCATATGAGCACCTGCTGGTTCATAAGAAGTTTCAGACAAATTTTAAAAGTAACACCCATGCAGTATATTCTTTCTTTGCGTATGGCAAATGCACAAAGTCTGCTTGAAACAACCGAATACAATATCTCTGAAATTGCCGAATCTGTCGGATATGATAATCCTCTTTATTTCAGCAGGCTTTTTCATAAACATACGGGAGTTTCACCGTCGGAGTATCGTAAGAAAAGAACAAAATAATAAAAAAATCAGAGCAAATGCAATTTATAAGCCAAATTTTACTTACATTTACTCTGACATTAAATAAACCCGTAACACTCATAAAAAACGTTACGGGTTTATTTTTAAATTTCCATTTCCGGAAGATCGTTACTGCTGGCAGTAATAATATCTTCACTTTCAAATTCTATGATTTCCATTTCAGGTACTTCATAAATTTCTCTCATACTCTTTTCACTCCTTTTAACACACTGATTGATAGCGATCCATCAACAGATTAAAATTTCTCATGGAAATAACAAGATCTTTTAGCTTCTGATCATAATTTCCGCTGAGTACTATGTATGCATAAGATAAAGCATAGCATTTTAATATGGATTTGTTTCCCTGACTATCAACAGCTTCAACTTCAATCATACTATCAAGAGCAGTAGCTGAAATGTCTTTGACAGATATAGTATATATACCATTTTTCTTAACAGCAGTTATATCTTTTCCGTTTACAGAAAATTTGATATCCTCATTATCAGTAGCCGGTGTAAACTTTATATTAAGTTCCGTTTCAGATTCCAGACTCAGATATAACGAAGTAAACTTTCCTACAAATTCATTGCTGGTATTTTCAAGTTTATACTTAGACAGACTCTCTGCTGTTATATCAAAACCGTATTCTACAGGTGGTATTTTATCGTTTGCAAGATTATCAGTATTGTAATCAAACCATAATTGTGAACGTGCTCCGTAATCAAGCATAGCGCTTACAAGCTGAACTATTTCATTACCATATGTCTTTTCATTCTTTATGATATATTCTGCATAAGTTTTTACCGAATATCTGTATTCCTCAGTAGATGTACCTTTAGCAAATAATTTAAAGCCTACTTCATCACACATTTCTTTTACAGCAACTTCTGCAGTAAAAACATACCATTCATCTTCTTTTTTTGCATCTTTTATATAAACCTTTTCTGTTGAACCATTCGGTAAAGTTATAAGCATATAAGCATTCGGATCATCTGCCACTATATCGGAAATACGTACATAAATGTGCATAGCAATATTCCCACTCAAACTTATTGAAGACTGCTCAAATTTCACATGATCATTTATATTATCTATCACTGTTGGTGGTTCCGGTGTTGTACTTACCTCAGTCACTGTTGTTTCTTCAGGCGTTGTACTTACCTCGGTCACTGTTGTTTCTTCAGGTGTTGTACTTACCTCGGTCACTGTTGTTTCTTCAGGTGTTGTACTCGCCTCGGTCACTGTTGTTTCTTCAGGTGTTGTACTCGCCTCGGTCACTGTTGTTTCTTCAGGTGTTGTACTTACCTCGGTCACTGTTGTTTCTTCAGGTGTTGTACTCGCCTCGGTCACTGTTGTTTCTTCAGGTGTTGTACTCGCCTCAGTCACTGTTGTTTCTTCATGCGTTGTACTCGCCTCGGTCACTGTTGTTTCTTCGGGTGTTGTACTTACTTCAGTCACTGTTGTTTCTTCAGGCGTTGTACTTACCTCGGTCACTGTTGTTTCTTCAGGCGTTGTACTTACCTCGGTCACTGTTGTTTCTTCAGGTGTTGTACTTACCTCGGTCACTGTTGTTTCTTCGGGTGTTGTAATTGGTTCTGTCATGGTTGTTACTTCTGTTGTAAAATCTGGATTTGCTTTACCGCAGTATTCGCAAGAGCCACCCTGATAAAATTTATCTCCATGTATTATTTTGTCAGGTATTAAGCTAAAATTTTTTTTCACTCCGTCTTTACATAAATATTCATACATGATAAATGATTCATCATCACCATTGACCCAAAATATATTTGACTCTAAAACAGCATTATAAACATTACCTACCTGAAGAGGATTGAAGTTTGAAAAATTATATCGCAAATCAAATCCACAATATTGATTCCCGATAAGTGTGTAAACATTCTTCAGAATTATGTTTTCTTTTTTTAGTTTTCTATTATCTTTCAGATTCATGAAACATACAGATGTATCTGAACAATCAAGATTTGTCAACTCCGGAAAATACTCTACACCGGTAATATCAAAAATATAACCTTTATAAGTGTAATCTTTCAGGTCAATTGATGTAACAGCATTTCTTTCTTCATCTGAAAGAATTCCATCTTTATCTGTATCAAAATTTTGTGATACATATTCTCTAAAAGATGCATCAGGAAAATCAATAGCGTCAACTTTGACATTTTCATCTACAAAAGCCTTTATTCCAAGATCAAAACCGCCTTCTATCAAATGCATAGGAGCCCACTCTGAATTTATGTTAGCCTTTCCGTTAGCAAAAAAGCTATATCCTGAATCAGCATAGCTATCCCCATAAATCTCAGTTCCATTTTTATCGTAATAAACCACTACTGAAAAATTATCACCCTTATTCAGCTCTATTTTTTCTGAAAGCTCTATCATATGATATCCGGCATATTTCACCATTCCGGATTGTACATACAAACATTCACCGCTCATAGGATTGCCTTGATAATTGTTTTTATATATTGAAACAGTATATGGTACATCTGCCTCAGAAGTATGAAACGAAACTGCTTCCAGTGACGAACGGGTATCAGCAAAAAATATATTCGCTCCTGTTATCCCCATGTTTTCCAAAGCACTTACCGCTTTGTTTTTCGAGCCATCATATTGATATATCTTGTCATATTTTTCAGCATCTATAACCTCTACAGAATATATATTGCTAAGTGACTTATCATAATAAGAAAGATAAAAATATCCGTTATCTCCCCACTCGCTGCTCCAACTGTTTTTACATATCCATGCCCCATCCTTATCAGGCTGTATATCAAAGTTTTCTTTAGAAAAATTATCATCCCAGCCTACAATTGATATAGAATGATTTGGATCTTTATCCTCATTTTCGTACTGAGCATATTGAGTATTGATATCATTATTTACCACATATATTCCTGCTGCCAATGCACCATTTATAAGAATATTATTTTTAATCGAAATAATATCATCTTTTGAATAAATACAACTATCCGACAAAAGCCACTCTGATTCATAACGTACACTTTCATCTAACTCCGGACCTAATAATACGTCTTCATTTTCCGGCTGAGATACAAAACCGCTTCCTCTTGCAAGAACAGACTGTGCTGTAAAACAATTTCCTCCATTAAGATAGCCTTTATACCGCCCGTAATTATTACCTTCATGGTACATAAAATCAAAAACATCATTACTGTAAGCGCAATTTCCAAAATACACTAGATGTGACTCGGAAAGATCAATATCATTTGTCGCATAACCATTTTTGATAAGATTTGACTCAGCTGCATTTACCACTGAATGAGCCCAGCAAGTTCCGGTATACCCCTGATTTTTTACAGATGTCAAAAATCCATCATCAGCAAGGCTGTATCTTTCCGGTAGTTGTGATGACATCAAAAGTGATGATGTAAGATTTGGTTCAAAAATATTTCCGTCATCATCAACATGCCACATAGGAACATACCCATATTCCGAAGATTCTCCTTCTTCTACACGTATTATCCTTGATGACAAGTCCTCTTCCGCCTGAATGGTAGAAAAAAATTCCTGATAACTACCATTCGTCATAGTGAGTGATACAGACAAAGCCAATGCACCGGAAATAATTCTTTTAAATAAATTGTGATTTCCCATTTTCCCCCTCCTATAATTTAGAAATTGGTTTTATTATATCATTTATTATTATATACGTCAAGTATTTAGCGTATTTTTTCTTGTTTTTTGGCATATTGCAGAATATAGAACATAAAAACAAGATATCATATACAAAAGTTTTTGACTTTAATAATCATTTTTTTGTTGTAAATACAACAGACTTATTTATAGTGATATAGTATAATCATATCAGACACTTAATTTATTTTACGTAAAATCATCAAAAAATTTCCGGAAGTAAAAAACTTATTAATTAGCGGAGGTATTTATAATGGATAAAATGTTTTGTTTTCAGTGTGAACAAACATCAGGTTGTAAAGCCTGTACCGGTTCAACAGGTGTATGCGGAAAAAAATCTGATACAGCTTGGTTTCAGGACGAACTGACAAATGCTTTGATAGGTCTGGCCTGCGCTGTTAAGGGCAATGAAGACCTTGTAAATGAGAACACTTATAAATTGATTATTAAAGGGCTCTTCACAACCGTTACAAATGTATGCTTTGATAATTCAGCTATAAAAAATATTATCGAAAGTATAAAAACAGAAAAAAACCGACTTATTCCTCAATGTAGAAGTTGTTGCTCACCATGCGGAAAAAACGATGACTACGATATACAGAAGATCTGGACTGCCAACAAAGACATACGTTCTCTGAAATCACTGATTTTGTTTGGTATCAGAGGTATGGCAGCTTATGCATATCATGCATTGGTACTTAGAATATAATAAAACGCAAGAGCAACATCTTACTTTTGGATGTTGCTCTTATTAATTACTTTATCAGATTAACTTTTATCACAAATATTTGTTTTACACCTAAAAATAACTTTCAAATATCTCCATAGTTTCATCACTCATCTTACGTACAAATCCTGAAACAGACGTGGTCATTATCCTATCGTTTTTATCAAACCTAAGTGGTTTCTGAACAGATTTATTTTTACCAAAAAGCATAGTTTTTACGCATTCTAAAGGAATAAGTCTCGGATAGATCTCAGAACCTTTTCCGCTCGCTGCGTACTTTGCACAACAAGTGCGTGGTTTTTGATGATACAGATGAGGTTTTTCCGTTAATTTATCGGTGTGAAATATACGCTCGATATTGTCAGGAAGTTTTTCAAAAACTTCACCTTCACTGCCGTTATATTTAACTGTATTTTCATCAACTACATAACCCGAACCATGTTCCCACATAACAAAATCACCATAAATTCCTTCTGTATAATAAAGAACACCTTTGGGTATAAGTGCAGAATGATATGTACCAAGTTCACGCATGGTATAATCAAATGCGCATTCAATTTTTTCAACCATAAGGCGAGCCATTACAGCCAATGTTTCATTCTTGATTGTAACCGCATAAATTATATCACCGACTTTTACTGCAGATATAGACGGCATGATCTGATGCTGGCTACCGTAAACCACTTTAAAAGGTCCTTTGTCTCCTGCTTTTTCAAGTTCTTTTACATAATCTTTTCCCCAATAAACCATATATCCTGCCATAGTTTTAACCTCTCAATAACAAATTTAGTTTCCAATTTCAAAAAGCAATATACTTATAACCCACTTCTGATACTTCTCCATCTTCTATCAGAACTGCAACACCGTTATCCTCTAAGTCTTCTCCGCCCCAGTCACGATCAAACAGCAAATAAACAGGATTTTCACCATCTAACTCCATTAAATAATCGGATTGTATAACTATAGAATCAAGATGAATATTTTTGCTTATATCTTCTTCATTCTTAATATCAGGCCACCATTTCTCAAATTCTTCACTTTCATCAGGTCCATAAGCGCCTTTTTCTTCTTCGTTATAATATTTCAGAATAGCTGTAGCCGTCTTTTTCTGTATTTCGTCCCATCTGAGCATTAATGCCTTGTATACGTCACGCTGTTTCTGTGAGATTTCTTCATCTTCTTCGGCATCAATAAGTATTTCTGTTTCATAAACAGAACCAAGAAACTCTATTTTCTTTTTGGCTACATATCCGCCATCATATATAACTTCTCCAAATACTTCGTCAAACATATCTTCTCTCCTATTTTCCTAAAAAATTCATAACACTAATTATTTCATATATAAGGCTTATAATCTCAATATCTTTTTCAGTATCCAAGTGACTTTTTAATATATCAAGAATTTCATCATCTTCTATCTGAGCCAAAGAAGTTATTGCTGCCTCTCTTATATCATTGTTAGTATCTTTTAACAGATTCTTTAATGGAGATATCAGTTTTTTATCCGGAAATAATGCACTTATTTGTGCACACCAGTATTTTACACCGTTATGTCTGCTGTTTAATGATTCCACCAGACAATCAACCACTTCTTCATGTTCAAATCTCAATATTACATCTTCGACTGATTGATAAACTCCATAACCATCATATTCGCCAAACGAATTCAATAGCAATGGTAAACATTCTTTATCCGGATTGTAAAGAAAATATTTTGTTACATCATCATACATAGCAATGACGCTTTTATCAAGATTACTATCATTAGGCATTGGTTGATTTTCCTTTAAAAAATTAAGTGCTGTTTCTTTGTTCATTTTTTACATTCCCTTCTAAATCTTATAATTCCAATTATCATTTCTAAAGTTCCTATCTTATCAAAACAACTTATATACTTCAAACTATTTTCATGACTTTTAAAATCAAAACACTATTAATCTGCCATTATGTGAACTGTTGTCCCAGCCACATGGAAAATTTCCGGCTTCATATATTTCTAATAGTTTCATAAAAAATATTGGTATGCCATTACATATCTGATATTTATTTTCCATAATAGCTCCTAAAATGTCCCACTTCACACAATCAACAAAAATATCATCTAAACCATTTTCTGTTTTGATTTTCTTTATTTTCATGACTATTTCATCTTCAATAATTTTTTTGGCTTCACTTGTGATATTATTCCATTCGGAATATTCATCTCTATATTTAGTGAATAAAAATGTCGTAAGATTATTATGTTCTTGCAATGTTTTATCTTCCCATGCAACCTGACTATAATATTTTTTAGCCTCTTTCCATGAATCAATGTACTTTATTTCATAACTCAGGTGAATATCCGGAACATTTCCGCAATTGCAAAACCAGTCTATAGATTTTATTCTATTTATCATTTCTTTTTCAATGTTCATTTCAAAACTCCTTGTTACACCACATCACTTTAAAGAATAAGACTTATCGACTGAAATTATTACATATTTTTCAGCATTATCAATCTCCCTCATATCGCAGACACCGGATAATACCACACTTCACGATTGTATGGTATCATTTCATCTGCCATACACAAAATTATTCCAGGCTGAATGTCTGCTTTCAATTTTTCCAGAACGCTGAAATTTTTATCAGGTGCTTTGGGATTTTTGGATTTCTTGATTTCAATAGGATAAATCTTATCTCCTGTTGTAATCAATAAGTCAATTTCTTTTTTGTCGATATCACGATAATAGTAAAGATCAGGGTATTTTCCGGCATTGTAATAACTTTTTACGATTTCGGTAACAACATAAGTTTCAAAGTACGCTCCTGCCATAGCACCGTTTTCCAGTGTTTCGGCATTTGGCCATCTGCAGAGATACGTTGCAAGTCCGGTGTCCATAAAGTACATCTTAGGCGTTTTGACAAGTCTGTTTGTGATATTGTTGTGGTACGGATGCAGAATATAAATTACACCGCTTCTTTCAAGAATAGTCGTCCATGCTTTAACAGTAGGAACGGAAATGCTGAGTTCCTTGGATATCTCACTATAATTTAGTTCCTGTGATGTTCTTGCAGCCATGTAGACCAGAAAATCATAAAATTCGTTTAATTTATCCACTTGTTCGAGTAAGTGGATATCTCTTTCGAGATATGTGTTGACATAATCCATATAGAAACGGTCACGTTCTATTTCAGTTGTCAGAAGTTTCGGCATTCCACCTCTGAATATTCTTTCAAATATCTGATGAATGTTCTTGGGCTTGCTATCTGTTATCCTTGCTTTAAGGTCATTAACGACCGGAGAAAATACAGAAACATTTCTTCCTTCAAGTTCAGCAGTTGAAAAACCTGACAAATCAAAAATACCAACACGACCTGAAAGAGAATCTGCTACACTTTTCATCATCGGAAATTTCTGAGAACCTGTCAGCCAGTACATACCATTGCACTCTTCTCCTTTGAGCATCTTCTCGTCTACAATACGTTTCATTTCAAGAAGAATTGAAGGCACTCGCTGAAATTCATCAATCAGCAACGGAGCACCATAGGTTTCAAAAAAGAGTCCAGCGTCATTTTCAGCCAGACGTCTGGCATTCTGATCATCAAGCGTCACATATTTTCGCTGTGGTTCCATAAGGTGATGAAGCATCGTAGATTTGCCGACCTGCCTCTGTCCGCACACCATAATAACAGGATAAATTTTCGAATTTTTTATAATCTGTTCTTCGAGAAATCGTTTGATATACATAATAGCCTCCGAGAAATTTTAAGTTTAACTTTATTATACTCGATTTTCAAAAAAAGTCAAGCAGTTATTTATCATTTTTTGAATAACTGCTTTTTAATATTTGTATTCATTTTCTATTTTTGAGAAAACTTTAAGAAAAAATCAATCCGTTTTTCTTTACTTACGTTCTTTTTTAGTACTTTGAACCGATATCTCATTTTTTATAGTTTCAACACTGAGCATCTCCGTACCACCATCATCTGTTTTTATGTATAAACCACCACTATCCCATTTTTCAAAATCTATATCACAACAATACTCAGAATCAATATCTATTATATCCTGAACACTGCAAAGACGAGGATTAAAATTCATGGGATCAGTGAAATCACCTACCATAACATCACTTAAACCTGCCCAATAACAACCTCCGTATGCAATAAGATTTGTACACGGGTCATAATGTACATCAGTAACGATAAACGATTCACCATTAGGTGCACCATAATCATTGTCATATCCTCTGGGAATATAATTGAAAACCTCAAACGTTTCAATATCAATATAGCTTATGCCATAAAGAGAGATATGAAACGGATAATATCTGTGACCATTACTATGACATACAAAATCTTTATATGGTCTGTGATGACCGTCTGTTGAAATAAATTCATATATACATTTTCCGTCTTTTCTGAGTTCATACCTATTAAAATATGCGTGTATGGCACGTTCCGAACGATGCATATATTCTCTTACATATAATTCATAGCCATCGGGCAAGGCAACAGTGCTCTCTTCCTGAAAATATTCTTCACTTTCACAATACAAATATTTCTTTGTCAATTCATCATATTCTTTTGTTCCATAAATATTTGTATAATCAAAACCTCTGTAGTGTTCTCTTGCGACCCCAAATGTACTACACACAAAATCAAGACATAATGTTTTTTCTTTTGTGACTATCTCAAGTTCTGCTTTGTAATCATTACCTACTTCAACAACGTTTACTTTCCTGAGAACCGGCTCAACAAGCGTATTTATTTCATCTATAGGCAATTTATCACTGCTACGCATAAAATACAAATCATAATGATGATATTCCGTTTCTTCGCTTCCAAAATCACCTTCTATACGCATCGTACTGTATTTGACACCTTTATCTTCAAATTCATGAGCATAAATTCTTGTTATAGTCGTATCAGTAAATCTATGTACCTTCAGCAACTCTGTTTTGCTCATATTTTCACCTTCCTTTAATATCCTAATTCAGCAAACTCATATTTGTTGAATATCTACGCTGACATTATCATACCACATTAAGCTAATTATTTCAATATGTAATAAGGTATAAAAAGCTGCACATTTCACTCTTTTGTGCAGCTTTTTGATAAATATTTTTAACCTGTATTATTTTGAAGAATAAGCCCCATTCTATAATCGAAATCATTGTCCGGTACAAAGTAAAGCGAACCTGGAAAACGCATTTTTATATTATCAATATCCATTATTATTTCTGCACACTCATCAGTAAGAGTTCTCCATCTTCCCGGCACTACATATCCACCACTAACTTTTTGTATCTGCGGTTGGAACTGATATAATGTATAGTAGCTACTTTCCATAATATTACTACCGCTCAGAATTTCATCACCTTCATACAGTACACCTTTTCCGTTTCCAATAGGTATTACATAATTTCCGCCATTCTTTACTGATATTATCGAATCAAGAATAAAAAATCTATCTTCAACTGTTACAATATCTCCAACTAAAAAATCACCGCTCAAAACCTTGTCAACCCTTATTTTATAAGCAACTGTTGATTCTTTATGATGGAGTTGCCCGTCAGGTTCAAATTTATCACACGCTGTTGCATACTCATAATAATTTACCCATATATCTATGATCTCTCCCTCGACAACGCCTGCAAGCTCTGAACTATTAAGCATAGTTTCATCAAATGCTGAAATATCTAACGATGCTGATTGATCATGATATCCGTCAAGTTCCGGAACTTCGATACTTTTCACAAGATCGCTGTAATACAGATCTGTTTTGTCGCCGGTCATATTTTCATTCAATACCGGCTGTTTCGTTAAAATTTCAGTTACTGTTTCTACTTTTTCTGTCTGTAACCATGTTGAAGTTACAAAATTTTCTCTTTTTTCAGCTATCTGCAAATCGCTCTTAAACAAACTGCTACCACTCGCTCCAAAAACACCAATACCGATCAGTGTAAAACAGAAAGTTGACGTAACAATTCGTTTTTTTCGTTTTTTCTCTCTCTTAAAATCAGCCGAAACAGCCTCAAAGTTATCAGATTCTGCTATGTAATCCATATCTATTTTTGATAATGCATTATATAAATCGTCTTTTTTCATTTGATCATCTCCTCAAGATATTTTTTCAATTTCTTTCGTGTACGCATAAGAACAGTTCTGACATTTCCCTCAGTAATATTATAATTTTCAGCAATAATATTAATGTCCTCAAAATAATAATAACGGCGGATAAATACACTTCTGTCCCGACTGTTAAGCGTTGACAAAAATTCATTCAGATCTTTCAGCAGATCGCTACTGTTTGTGTCTGATAAAAAGCTGTACAACTCATTGATCACCGCTTCTTTCATACTTATGATCTCATCGGGTGAAACCGAAAAAATTTCAGCTATTTTTACAACAGTATTATAATCCGGCTGACAGATATCCCGTTCCCATTTGGATACCATTGTTCTTGTTACATAAAGTTTTTGAGCAAGCTGTTCCTGTGTTAATCCGACTTTTGTTCTTATTTTTGCAATCTTCTGACCGGTCAGCATTTTTACCACCACCTCTTTTCCTATATTCATT
>SVNW01000083.1 GCA_015066745.1 Ruminococcus sp.
GCAGTGAATAGCGAAATGTCCTGTATTATTTCTTGTCGATAGATAACAACCAGCTCCTTATTGTTGTGAATTTCGTCTATTTATATTATAACATAAATAGCTGGTTGTTTCTATAGTGATAAAAAAAATTTTTTGTTTAAAAAACAACGATTTTACGTGGCTTATGAGTTTTGCTCAAGGCTAACTATATAATAATTAAACGAGGTGAAAAATAAAATGAATACATTCCCTTTGGAATTTTCAAAACATATCATGTTCTGTATTATCGGAGGTGTATTTTTCCTTTTCCAGTACTACAGACAAGGTTTTAAGTATCAGCTCATTTCTGCCGCATCTATCGCAGGCACTCTTCTTCTTTACATAAATGACAGTGAAACATGGCGTTACATTGTGGGTATTATAGAACTTCTCCTCATAATACTTGTGTTTATCACTATGTCAAAAGAAAAGAAAAAAATAGCCGAATACAACGAAAATACAGAAAACCAGGCTCAGCTTGCAGAAGGTGATGATAACGTTAATGAACAGTAAAAACATTAAAATATCTGTACTTGACTGGAGTACTGTTTCAACAGGTGACATCTCACAAGATGAAATATTTTCACCGGGAGAAATAAACTTTTATCCTCTTACTTCTCCTGAAAAAACAGCTGAAAGAATCAGTGACAGTGATATAGTGTTGTGTAACAAAGTACTTATTACTGAAGATATTATGGAAAAATGCAAAAATCTCAGATATATCGGACTCTTTGCTACAGGTTATAATAACATTGATATACCTGCTGCTAAAAAACATAACATTACAGTGTGCAATGCAGGAGGATATTCCACTGACGCAGTTGCACAGCACACATTTGCACTCATACTTGATCACTACAGTAAAGTATCACTGTATAAAAGTGATGTATCTGACGGCAAATGGATAACATCTCCTACATTTTCAATGTTTCCTCACAGCATATACGAACTTGCAGGAAAAACTATTGCAATTATAGGTTATGGCTGTATAGGCAAGGCTGTTGCAAAAATAGCAGACGCTTTTAATATGAATGTTATCGTTTCAACAAGGACAACTCCAAAAGACTGCCCTTACAAAGTAGTTTCAACCGATGAAGCTTTCTCACTTGCTGATATAGTTACTCTGCATTGTCCGCTTACTGCACAGACAGAAAAACTTGTGAATAAGGACAGACTGTCAATGATGAAATCTTCATCACTTCTGATAAATACTTCAAGAGGTCCTGTAGTTGATGAATACGCTCTGGCGGAGGCACTTAAAAATAATGTGATAGCAGGAGCAGCCCTCGATGTACTTGAAAGAGAACCTATGCCTGATAGTTCACCTCTTCTCGGACTTGATAACTGCACTATCACACCACACGTTGCCTGGGCACCTCTTGAAACAAGAAAACGACTGATAAGTATAGTAAACTCAAATATAAAGGCATATATTTCAGGCTCGCCGACTAACGTAATAGTTTAAGGCAGCATAACTTGAAAGGAATGATCATCAGATGATACGCATTTCAGAAAAACAGCGTATTGTAATAAAACTCGGCACATCAACTATTGCTCACGGCACAGGAAAACTGAATATCCGAAGAATGACAACACTCGTAAGAGTACTCGCAGATCTTCAGAATTCAGGAAAAGAAATCATAATAGTTTCTTCAGGTGCTGTAGGCCTTGGTGTTGGAAAACTCGGTCTTAAAAAGAAACCGACAGATACACCTTCAAAGCAAGCCGCAGCCGCAGTAGGTCAGTGCGAACTTATGTATATGTATGATAATCTGTTTGATGATTACGGAATAACTGTTGCACAGATACTTCTTACGAAAACCATTATTGAAAAAAATAATGTTGTAAATACATTCGAAAAATTAATCTCTATGGGTGTTATCCCTATAGTAAATGAAAATGATACTGTAGCTATTGACGAACTTGAACTTGAAATAGGTGAAAATGATTCACTTTCAGCAATAGTTGCTACTCTTTCAAAATCAGACCTATTGATAATTTTATCTGATATAGACGGGCTTTTTGATTCTGATCCGCATACAAATGAAAATGCCAGACTGATACCTGTAGTTAATGAAATAGACGGCTACATAGAAAAAATTGCAGGCGGTGCAGGTTCTGCCCTTGGTACAGGCGGAATGTCCACAAAAATAAACGCCGCAAAAATCGCAACATCTGCCGGTATAGATATGGTGATCATGAACGGAAACAGTCCGGAAAAGCTGTACGATCTTTTTGAAGATAAGCAGGTAGGTACACTCTTTACAAGCCAGCAACAATAAAACTCAGAAAGGAATGAAGAAAATGACGTACATAGAACAGCTCGGAGCAAATGCCAAGGCTGCTGAAAAGTACATAGCAAATGCAGGCACAAAAAAGAAAAATGAAGCTTTAAAAGCAATTGCAGATGCACTTGTAAAAAACACTGATCTGATAATTGAGCAGAACAAACTCGACCTTCAGAACGCAAAAGAAAACAATATATCTGAAGTAATGCAGGACAGACTTATGCTCAACGCTGACAGAATTGAAGGCATTGCACAATGTGTTCTCAAACTCATCGACCTCGAAGATGTAGTAGGTTCTGTAGAATATGGTGCTGTACGCCCTAACGGTCTTAAAATTTCAAAAGTAAGAGTTCCGCTCGGAACTATAGGGATCATATTTGAATCCAGACCAAACGTAACTGTTGATGCCGCAACACTCTGTATGAAAGCAGGAAATGCAGTAATCCTGAAGGGCGGAAAAGAAGCAATAAACTCAAACAAATGCCTTACAGAAATTATGCGTAACGCAGTAGTTTCAACAGGTCTTCCTGCTGATATAATCCAGCTTGTAACAGATACTTCAAGAGAATGCACAACTGAACTTATGAAACTCAACAAGTATCTTGACGTTCTAATTCCAAGAGGCGGTGCAGGTCTTATCAATGCTGTCGTAGCAAACGCTACAGTTCCGGTTATAGAAACAGGTACAGGTAACTGTCATATCTTTATAGACGCTTCCGCTGATATCGAAACTGCAGTCAATATCACTGATAACGGAAAAACTCAGCGTCCGTCCGTATGTAATGCACTTGAAAGCATGCTTGTGCACAAAGACATCGCAGAAAAGTTCCTGCCACTTGTAAAAGAAAGACTTGATAATCACAAAGTCCAGTTTTTCGGTTGTTCACGCACAAAAGAAATTCTTGGCGACTGTGTAACACTTGCAACAGAAGAAGACTACGCAACAGAATTTCTTGACTACAAAATTTCTGTAAAAGTAGTTGAAAATATAGACGAAGCAATCGAACACATTTCAAAATACACCACTCATCATTCCGAGTGCATAATAACCGAAAATCTCTCTAATGCAGTAAGATTCCAGAATGAAATTGATGCCGCCGCTGTATACGTAAACGCATCAACAAGATTTACTGACGGAAGCGAATTCGGTTTCGGCGCAGAAATAGGCATATCAACCCAGAAACTCCACGCAAGAGGCCCTATGGGACTAAAAGAACTAACATCTGCCAAATACATCATAATGGGCACCGGTCAAACCCGATAACCAGCGAAGGTGCAGGGCGATCGCAAAGCCCTGCTCTACCCCGACCACATCTAATTAAACCAAATTATAAACAGCGAAGGTGCAGGGCGACCGCAAAGCCCTGCCCTAACCTGACCACATCTAATTAAACCTAAATAAATTATAAACAGCGAAGGTGCAGGGCGACCGCAAAGCCCTGCTTACAACCCGCTTATCAAAATTACAACAAAAACAAGGAGAGAGAACAATTGGCTGAAACAAAAGATTTTATTGACAAGCTCATGAATAAAAAAGACACCGAGCTTGATGACCTCCTGTCATTTGCTGACAACGTAAAATACAGCAATAACAAAGAATCAAAAAATGCAGACGATATCCTTGATGAACTTGCAGAAAAAAAAGAACAAGTATATCACACAAAAAAACTCATCTGCCATGAAATTAAAAACAACAGTTTTACTCAGCCGGTTGTGATAAATTTTCATCACCTATTGGCAACATCACCATTACAGGATTATATCTCTTACGAAAGTATCTGCGGAAACAATACCGTAAAAAAAGCTATCCTCGAAGATGAAGCTCAACCAAAAAAAGAAAACACACTTCCTCTTAAAATCGATGAAACAAGCGAACCCGAAGAGGACTCTCTCCCTCCGCCTGCTGCAAGCGAATCATTTGACGCATTTGAATTTGCCGACGGTGTTTCAAATGCCGAAAAATTCATAACCGAACAAGGCGTAAAACATCCAAAAATTTATTTTGCAATAGGAATATCAATATTTTTCCTCACACTTCTTGGACTCGCCTCATGTATCTACCTTGGAATAACCGCATTAAAACATTTCGCACAAAATTATTCCGAGACAACAGTAACCCCGGCAGCAGAGATAAAAACTTTGAGTAATTTTAAGAAAATATAAAAAGACAGAACCGACTGAAAACTTTTTTATCAGTCGGTTCTGTTTTATTTTTAATATCAATTAAATAACCTCAATAACCAGACAAGTCACATTATCCTTGCCTCCGTTATAAAGCGCTGTATCCACAAGTTCCTGTGCTGTATTGTCACACTCCATATCAAGTATCTGCTGTATTTCATCAGCAGTACACATATCAGTAAGACCATCACTGCACAAAAGAAACTTATCGCCGCTTGTCAGCGTATACGTACCTGCAAATTCAGCCGACAAACCATGTTTATCGGTATCAACACCAAGAAACATCGTAAGCTTATGCGCATCGGGGCTTTTATCAGCCTCTTCCTCAGTATATATATTCGCATCAACCTTTTCATATGCAACAGTGTGATCTCTTGTGATCCTTGTAAGCACACCTGATCTGTACATATACATACGACTGTCACCAAGATAATAAGCTGATAAAACATTATCTCTGATACAGGCAAGTACAAGTGTAGTACCGCCTCTTGCACCATCAAACTTGAATATCTCATCACAAATGCGATTATTTGCCTCTGTCGCATAGTTGTTTACGATTTTTTTCTGTACTGAAAGCTCATAAGCTTCTTTTATTTTACTGCTGTACTCATCAAGAACGCTTACTGCACATTCTGACGCAACTTCTCCGAAACTTTCGCCACCCATACCATCGCATACCGCAAATATCATATTTTCTGACAACTCAGTCTGATATTTTTCTGAAAAATCTCTAAGTTCATGATCTGTATTTTTATTCAGATAAAAGTTATCTTCGTTGTTTTTTCTGCATTTTCCCAGATTAGTTGATATAGAAATATTTAATTTGAGCATTTGTATTCACCTTCTGTAATATCATTTGTCCTTGTCAATAAATTCAAGACTAATTATGCTTATGGCAGTAAGTACAACCGTAAACAATATGAATATTCCCCATACTTTAAGAAGATGTTCTGATGTTGCTTCGTATGCCGCATTATTACTTACCTTCTGTATCTGCGGATACTGAAGTGTTATTTTGAGAGGAAGAGAATTTAAGTCTCCTATACTTCCCATTGCTTCCATACCCCATTTACTTACGGTAAATGTAGCTATTTTCTTGCTTATACCATCAAGTGAGAACAAAACGCCTGACATGATAAGCTGAAGAATAAGAACAAACGGCATAACCGTCATAGCTGCATTTGGTGTACGTACTATTGAAGATATCGCAAGTCCCATTACATCTGATGCAAGCAACATAAGAAAAAGTGTTATAAGATATTCGGGAATACATGATGAAAAGATAAGTCCGTCTTCCGGGAAATCAATATATATACTGCATATTATAAGCATTACTATAGATTGAATAAGACATATCACAGCCTGATATATAACGTGTGAAAGTACATATGAACTCATATGAAGCCCTGTACGATGTTCATATTTTATTATACTTCTTTCTTTACAGATAGTCTGAATAGAATTAAACAGACCTATCCATATACCGGCTGATACTATTGAGAAAAATCCGGACTTTGTATTTTCATATGTATTAAACATTTTGCCACCCACGACAAATGCAACAAGCCAGGAAATAATAGCACCGAATACTATAAAGCTCCAACCTTTTTCATGAACGAATATTCTGAAATGTTTCGCTACATAAATTCCTATCTGCCCTAATCTTGACGTTCTCTTAGTTTCATTTTCCATTATCTTTACCTCTTAAAAGATTATATTTTTCAATAAATTCGTCAGCTCTGCCTTCTCCGCCTTCGCTTTCAGAATTTATACGTACAACGATACTCTGAAGATTATCAACCTCAAAAAATTCCAGTGCATCTTCAACTGTTCCACAAAATGCAACATGACCCGATTTATCTTTCTTGCTCTTTGCAAGTACCATTACTTTGGTAAACAGTTCTGCTGCATCATTTGGAGCGTGTGTTATTACCATAACCATTTTATTCTGATCGGCTGTTGTTTTCAGCGCTTCCATAACATTTCTTCTGTTCGCATAGTCAAGTCCTGAATCAGGCTCATCAAGGAAGAAAAGACTTGGATTGTTGAATGTAGCTATCGCAATGCTTACACGCTTTTTCTGACCACCGCTTATACGTTCATAATAAGTGTCCCAGATCTCATTAAGAGAATAACGATTTTTTACACTTTCTATGATCTTGGATTTCTCTGCATCTGATAATTCAGGATTTAAGTTCATTTTACTTGCATCAAGTACTATATCGGAAACTTTTTCGCTGTCACGAATACTTGGAAACTGAGGAACTATACCTATCTTGTATTTAAGAACACGATAATGCTTATAAAAATCCTGTCCGTCAAGCAATATCTTTCCTTTGGCTTTGCTCTCACCCAGAACAGCTTTCATAAAAGTTGTTTTTCCTGCACCTGCACCACCAAGAATAAGCATCATATCGCCTGAACGTACATCTATCCTTATATCTTTAAGTAAAGTCTTTCTTTTTATCGCACCGACAGTTTTTTCTTCAATATCGATATTAAGGTTTGCACCACGTACCTTTGTTATATTGTATATAAATGCATCTCCGAAAAATATCATCGTTGTATCAACTATACGTATAACATCTCTCGGATCAAGCAATATCTTATCCATAATAGGATTTCCGTTTACAAATACGCCATTTGTACTACCGGTATCAGAAATATACCAGCTGTTTCCCTGACGTTCTATCAATGCGTGGTGTTGCGATACTCTTGGATCATCAATGTTTATAACAGAATCCTCTGATCTGCCTATTTTTATAGTATTTACATCATTCCCTATTCTGTATCTGACCCATTTGTCATTTACTGAAAAACTTGTGCTGTATATCATCATAACAGCGTCAGGATGCGGATTATCGGGATCACGCCTTGTTATTCTTAAAATATCACCGTCTTCAAGTCTTTGCGCTCTCGAACCACGTTCATTCAGTTTTTTCATAATAGTACCATTAAAAAAAGTACCATTAAGACTATTGCAATCCATATAATAATAACACTGATCGGAAGAATTCCAGGTAAACTGACCATGAACTCTTGACACTATAGGTGAACTTAACCTTATATCAACATCACTTCTTCTTCCGACAGTCATATTTCCGTCAAGTTTGACCGAATAAATGGGATCTTCGTGACTTCCTATAATAACCAATGTAGCAGGTTGCGGAGGCAATGGTTTATACATCACTGTACTTTGAATATCTGCCAATTATTCTTCCCCCTTATCAGTTGATATATTCTGTAGCTATATTATATTTTATACAATAGCTATGTACAAATGAATTTTCAAAACATCTTACTACCGGATTACAACCGGTAAATGCATTTTTTCCAATCCCTGAAACATTTCCTCTTATTTCGATTGTCTTCAATGCAGAACATCCCTCAAAAACAAAATCCCCTATACGCTTTACACTTTCAGGAATAACTATACTTTCAAGAGAAGAACAGCCTGAAAACAGCTCTTTCTGTATTGTCATAACATTTCCGTTTATATCAACAGATTTAAGGTTTTTCATATCCCTGAACGCACCTTCGGATATCTGCGTAACACTTTCAGGAATGGTTATATGTTGTATAAGAGAACGCTCTATTCCGTAAACAGTAAAGAAATCAACAGTACGATATCCGTTTGGAATATTCAGCTCACCATTTCTGACCATAACAGTACGGTAATCCTTGTTTTTAAATGTCTGATCAGCAGGTATATTGAACGTTCTTTTACTATGAGCCTTAACTTCTGTAGTATCAACTGTTTTTTCCTTCTGTACAGGAGGTACCTGTTGTATATGAGTATGCCACTCATCTGATATAATATTTTTATTATAAGCAGGAGGAATAGTATGAAATTCATCATCAACAGCTGACACTTCCGGTACAACTGATTTATTATTTTCTGCGACCACAGGTACTGATGTTTCCACATCGACCGGCACTATTGCCTCTGTTTCAGATTTTTCAATAACTTCTGCTGGCTTTATTTCTTCAGCTGTGTTTTCTGTCTGCAAATCAGATTCTGTAACAACCACCGCTTCCGGTATCTCAGTCTTTTCAATAATTTCTTCTGCTTGTGGCTCTGATTCTTCAACAGTTTCTTCTGCTTGTGACTCTGATTCTTCAACAGTTTCTTCTGCCTGTGGTTCTGATTCTTCAACAGTTTCTTCTGCCTGTGGCTCTGATTCTTCACAAGTCTCTTCATTAACAACTTCACTTTCAGAATCAGATGCTGTTAAATCAGATACTGATGGAGCTTTATTTGCAACTTCAGGTATCGGATACGCCGGTGCAACACCAGGCATCTGACCTGCCGGTGCAGGAGTTTCTTCTACATCATTATACTCAAAGCCCTCATTTGCATCAAGAGTATCTATAAGATCCTGTTCAATAGAACCACTAAGTTCATTAAAATCATCACCTGTGTCTTCAGTTCTCTTTCCTGCTTTTTCAAGGTCTTTAAGAAACTCATTCATATTTCTGTAACGGTCATCAGGATTGAATTCACACATACGGCATACTATTCGCTTCAGCTCAGGATTTCCGCCTGACGGAAGAGGTATCTTTTCGCCTTTCATTCTAAGCAAAACAGATCTCTCGACTTCATTGTGCGTAAAATCTGCCATAAAAGGAAGCAGATTATTATTTATCAACTGATATAGAACCAATCCAAATGAATAAATATCTGCCTTAAAAGCATATGCGTTTTCACTGTTATTTTCACTTCTCCATACTTCAGGCGCAGCATACGGCTCTGTTCCTGTTCTTGTAGAAGTATAACCTGTTGCATTTATGGTTTTCGTAACACCAAAGTCACCAAGTTTATAGTAACCATACTCATCTACAAAAATATTATCCGGCTTTATATCACGATGTATCATATTGCATTTATGTACATCTCTTAATGCATATCCGATATCGTAAGCCAGATTGATAATATCTCCTGTAGTAATTTTCTGATCTGAATTTCTGATTTTTGTACCAAAACACTCCAGATATTCCATACGAATAAGCAGATCATAACCTGCTTTTTCACCGTTATCATCATAAATAACTTTTACTGCATCATCATAGTATGAAACTATATATGAGCTTCTCTGGAGCTTTATCATATTCCTTATTTCTGCCTTTGCCTTGGCACATCTGTCGTCAAGGTATTTAATGCCTTCACTCTTAGACACAAGCATATCACTTTCAAGAGTTATAGTTACTACTTTCATTACAGAAAACTCATCTTCCCCGTCACGATTTCGCTTTATTTTATAAACTCTTGAATTAACACCATTATGTATTATACTGTCAACCACCCAGTTTTCCCACAAAGGCTGATATTCCTTAAGTCTTTCTTCGGCAGATTTTATATTCATAAATATATTCCCACCTTTTTGCTGATTATCACAACATTTATGTACTATTTTATTATATCATACCATAACACTTTTGTCTATTTTTAATGCATAGAATAATTTTATGCATATTTGGGCACTTTTTTATCGCAAACACAAAAAGTGTGCCGAAAAACGACACACTTCACTTAGCCTCTGTACCACTGATCAATATATTTTGCTTTTCCGAAACCCGCAACCATCATAGCCGGAAACGGAAGTAAAAAGGCAAATACTGCAAACGCAACCCCATAGCCAAATGCCTTTGAAAAATTATAGCTGTAAGCACCGTAAATTACAAGAATAACAACTGCAAGCAAAATCTGAACTATCGAACTCAGCATCACGCCATCACCGAAATAATTTGCAAATTTAATAAGCACCGCCAGCCCTATAGTTATCCAGAACATAGAACTTTTCCACATCATCTTGTAAAATATATGTCCGCTATAAAAAGGAATCCACACTGACCACTCAGGATAAGCCGATTTTCTGACTATATGTACTCTTGCAAGCATTATGATCAGAAAAAGAAAAACTGCAAACACAAGAAAAAGCGATCCGCCTTTCCCTATAAAAGACATTATTTTCAAAAATAACGACCATTCTTTTTCAAACATACATTTCCCCCCTATATCTGATTTCTTTATATATATTATACAATATATATCTATGTAATAGCAAGAGAAAAATCAAAAAAACAAGGCTGTTTTCAGAAATCCAAAAACAGCCTTTAAAGTTATTATTATCTTATTCCAAATTTTTCGATTACATAATCCATATCCTTGTCGCCTCTGCCTGAGAGATTTATAAGGATAGAACCTCTTTCCATCTTCTTTGCAAGCTTCATAGCATATGCAACTGCATGTGAACTTTCTATTGCCGGAATTATACCTTCAAGTCTTGAAAGTGTAAAGAACGCATCAATAGTTTCCTCATCGTTTACAACATCATATTTTACTCTTCCAAGATCGTGTAAAAATGCGTGTTCAGGACCTGATGAAGGATAGTCAAGACCACTTGCAACAGAATAAACAGGTGCAGGTTCACCGTTTTCATCTTTAAGCATGATACTGTTAAAGCCATGCATTATACCTTCTGTACCATATTTAAGACTTGCAGCATGATCACCGAGTGTAGTTCCTCTTCCAAGAGGTTCTACACCATATATTTCAACAGGATCGTTTAAAAATCCTGAGAAAAGTCCCATAGCATTTGAACCACCGCCAACACAAGCTACGATAGCATCAGGAAGTTCACCTGTCATGTTTAAGAATTGTTCTCTTGCTTCTATACCTATAACACTCTGGAAATCACGTACCATCATCGGAAATGGGTGAGGTCCGAGTACAGAACCGATACAGTAGATACAGTTCTTATAATCTTTTATATATGCTTCAAAAGCAGCATCTACAGCTTCTTTAAGAGTAGCAAGACCATGAGTTACTTCAACTACGTTTGCACCGAGTATTTTCATACGTGCAACGTTAGGAGCCTGTTTCTTGATATCAACAGAACCCATATAGATGTCACACTCAAGTCCGAAATATGCGGCAGCAGTAGCAAGAGCAACACCGTGCTGACCGGCACCTGTTTCGGCAATAACTTTCTTTTTACCCATATACTTTGCCAGAAGCGCTTCACCCATGCAGTGATTAAGCTTATGAGCACCTGTATGATTAAGGTCTTCACGTTTTACATAGAGCTGAACATCTCCGAGTTTTGCAGAAAGACGTTCGAGATGTGAGATCGGTGTAGGTCTTCCCTGAAATTCTTTACGTATTCTGCGAAGTTCGCTTATAAATTTACTTGATTTTGCTATTGTAAAATAAGCTTTTGTAATATCTTCCATAGCTTTTTTCAATTCATCGGATATATAAGCACCGCCATATTTTCCGAAAAATCCGTCAGCGTCAGGATAATTTTTAAAGTAGGTGTCAAAATCGAGTTCATTAAATTTCATAATAAATTCCTCCATAAATAAAATATAGGTGTAAAAAAATCCTGCAGGTATATATTCACAATCAAAAAAACTTTGACCACTACCATCTGCCAAAAGTTAAAATAAAAAATCCCTGACAGACGGTTATATACCTTCTGTCAAGGACGAATAAATCTTTATCCGCGGTGCCACCTTGATTCACGACAAAATGCCGCACACTTTTAAGGATACCAACATACCCCCGACAACTAACGTATGTCACACGTCACATAATACTAAACACAAAACTCCGTTGTATCTTTCCATGTGCCCTCAGCGGTCCATTTGATAATCTGGGGTTTACCTGTTCTCAGCACCACAGGCTCTCTGTAAAATCATAATTACCTTTATCTCCGCGTCAACGGTTTAAAATATTTACAATTAAGAGTATAACACTTATTTCTGGATTTGTCAAGGGGATTTTTAATATTTTTTTACAACTCACAAGTTACTAACTCATAAGTTAGTAACTTGTGAGTTAGTAACTGAAAGAGTGAGATGCATATGCATCTCACTCACCTTCAATACGTACAACTCCGTTGTTTTCAAGATAATATAAAAGCATAAAACGTGCTTCTTCCTTACACTCCGGCTTTACCATATAATAAAGATATGTTTCGATAAGATTAAGACGTGTTGACGTCCTTCCCTCGATCTTGAACTGGTTAAATCCCATAGGAACATATTTGTCCCATATATCATCAGGTGAAATATGTGTACTTAGTTCTTTTATATTGAATATCGTTCTGTCAGCACATTCGCAGTTGATATCAGCAACACCATAATCTTTAAAATCAAGAGGTCTTGATGTTTTCTTGGCAATATGTTTGCAAACAGCTATCTGTTGCTGACCGAGAATACGATAATGCTCTGTTCTGCGTTTACAAGCAGGATTACAGCAAGCATTCACAAGTATCTCCATTTTTTCTTTGCATGGAAGTTTTTCAAGAATATCAAACTTATTATTGAGATCATAATCTAGCACAACTATACTATAGTCTTTTTGAACTTCTTCTATAAGCTTGTCAGGATCTGTTATACGTTTGCATGTAGAGCTTGTAAGCTTATAGTCAGGATAAGTTTTTCTGATATATTCTTCAAGCAAAGGCGAATTTACAATAACTTCATTCATACCGTTATTTGCAAGCTTTAAAATATCATTGCAGAACTTATCACTAAGATGTTCTTCCTTGAGCATAGGATTTGTAAAAGTAAATCTGAGCGGTATATTATTTTTATTAAAAGTCTTTATTACAGCTTTTGCAAAATTTATATCACACATACCGGGCGTAGTTCTTCCGCCATTCCATAAAGACTGCGGAAAAGTACCATATACCGATGCTATCTCAACACCTTCACGGAAATATTCGGGACATTTTTTTATCATGGTTGAAAATACAAGATTAAACTTGAACTGACTTGCAAAATCGGGAAGATGAAATCTTACCTGCATTGTTTTTTCCTCCTGCCAAATATATTTAAATCGCAATATTTATATCAGTATATCACATGTACAATTATTTGTCAATGTAGTAAAACAGAAAAAACCGGCTGTCATAAAACAACCGGTCTTCTTATATATATTGTGTCGGCATCGATCTATTTTTCCGGGCCGTCGCCAGCCAAGTATTTTCGACGTAAAAGAGCTTAACTTCTGTGTTCGGAATGGGAACAGGTGGAACCTCTTTGCCATAAACACCGACTATCTTTTAAACTGAACTTTCAAACATACTC
>SVNW01000084.1 GCA_015066745.1 Ruminococcus sp.
TAAAAACCGTAGGACATACGGGGTTAGCTCGCTTATGCTTAGTACGTTAGTACTATCGAACGAGAACCGAAACTTATCTATAGAGATGGGAAGCCCCCACCTCTACAGGTGGGGGAGGATGTCACAAAGGAAAATTTATTTATTTTTATAATTATTTTTATTTTTATCATCGTCCTGATTGTTATCAGAAAAATCGGGTGACGATGTTACTGAATGTAAATCAGGTGCAGGAACGTTGTTTTGCGGATAATTTGTATATGAAACTCCAAGCGCAAATGCTGTTGCTGCCATCATAACGTTTCTCATTGAAAATTTTCTTCTGTTGTTTCTTTTGTTTATCATCTGAAAATATCTCCTTAAATGGTATTTATATTTCTCTTAATTCCTTGGGTAAATTATCATCAACGTTCCGTTGTCTACAGATATTGTGCTTTCTTTTCCTACAAATTCATTGCTTACGCCGATTGGATAACTGTTACTCATAGTATAATTTTCAAGTGAATATTTAAGACCTGTTTCATTGACACCGTAACTTTCAGTATCAAGTGAAAAAACAGAAATATATCCTTGCTGTGTTTTATCAAAGCTTAAAGAAGTATTATGAATTACAGTTATTATTTCTTTTTCGGTATACAGAAATCCCTGCATATTTTTTTTGGCAAGCATGCACAGACTCTGCATATTTGAAATAGTGTGGTCTGTGCGTCCGCCTGTACCGCCGTATATTTTAAATATCTTGTATCCTTTTTCTATTCCTTTGTTTATAGCATATAATGTATCTGTTTCATCTTTTACCGGATTGAGTTTTATTATCTGAGAACCGATCATTTTTGTATCTTTATCAAGTGAATCAAAATCACCAAGTATAATATCGGTTCTGATATTGTTTTCTTTTAAAAATTTATATCCGCCATCGGCTGCTATTACCAGGTCATCATCGTCCGGATAAAATAAATCGTCTTTAAAATTATCTCCTGCTCCGATTATATAACATATCTGTGACATGATCAAAAGTTCCTTTATTCAGTTGCTGAGAGACCGACATCTATAAGAGATGAAGCGTCTGACATAACTTTTGGAAGTTCTCCGTTCCACTTGGATATCTGTTCATATCTGATGATAAGTTCAGTGATGGAGTTGTTGAGAAGGTTATTTGCTTCTGCACGTGCATTAGCTTCTGTAAGTGTTGCCTGTGCGGAAGCTTCTGCTGCGATCTTTTTCTTTTTTGCTTCAGCTTCGGCAATAACAATAGCCTGTTCTTGTTCGGTTTTAGTTTTTATAAGGTTCTGTTCAGCAACCTGTTTTGCTTCAATAGCATTGTTGAATTCTGTAGAGAAGTCAAAGTTTACAATGTTGAATTTTTCAATAAGTATACCGTATTCTGAAACTTTGCTTTCAAGTGTCGATTTGATTTCTTCACCTACTATTGCACGTTCTGTGATAAGTTCTTCAGCAGTATAACGTGCTGTTACAGACTTCATACTTTCCTGTACTGCAGGCATAAGAATTATGCTCTGATAATCAGTACCGATTTTCTGGAATATGCTAGCACTTGCGTCGTTTCCGATCTTATAGTTTACAGCGATAGAACTGCTTACAGACTGAAGGTCCTTTGATACAGCAGTAGCTGATGTTTCATAAACCTGAATTTTGTTTGACATGATTTCGACAGTCTGAACTATAGGAAGTTTGAGATGGAAACCTTCCTGAAATACATTGTTTGAAACTTTTCCAAGTGTCATAACAACGCCTGTATGTCCGGCAGGGATTATTGATATTGATGATGCAGCAACTATAAATGCAGCGACTGCAGCTGTTATTCCGACTGTTAATTTTTTTGTGGTTTTTGAAGAAGGTTTGGTATTTACATACCGTGGAATGTTATTATTGTTGTTATTATTATTTGTCATATCTTATTCTCCTAAATATGTATCTTTTAGCTGTATATTTATTTTTGTCTTTGTCTCTTTTTGGTTGTCGTCTCTATCCTAAGTTTTGATTTTTCCTTTTTTGTTCTTGTTTTTATTTTTTAATCACGCATAATATTCGTTTTACTCGTTTTGTTTTTTCTTTTGTTCTTTTTTTGTTTTCTTTTCTTTTGTTCTTTCTTTTTTGTTTTTATATTTTATATTTTTGAATATCCAGTCTTTCGTACTCTTGTTCCATCTGGTTTTTTATGAGTGATGACTGGTAAGCAAGAGTCATGATAAAGAGTGTATTTTCTAATATCTGTTCTTGTTCTTTAACATAACTGTTGTTTTTTCTTAGTATTTCTTTAATGGTGACGCGTATTTGTTCTGATTCAAAAATTCTTTTCTCATCAAGTTCGCAGATAATGGTGCAGAATATATTGTAAAGATCAATATCCGGAATTATATCGTCACTTGTGTCTTCTACCTTACCATTGATATAGTTCATAAGAACTGCAATATTTTCAAGCTGCATTGTTCCTCTGAGCATGTTTATAAGTAATATTCTTATGACCTGTACCTCATAGTATTTTTTGCCTGGGATGTTTACCACCCAACCTCTTTTTATCCAATTCTGAATTGTCGATCCGCCCAGACCGGTTAGCTTTGACAGCTGTGAAAGTGTCAATCCGCCGGTTGCCGTCAGAATGGGAGAAATCAGAGAAAATGCTTCAGTTTTTACTTTTTCTGAATATGCCATAGTTGTACCCGGGATAGTTTTTATCATTTCTTAGGACTCCTTAATATGAACTTTGGAACTCAGTTGCAAATCATATTAACTTTGCAACAGTTCTTACAACCTATTTTTAAACTCACACAAACTCTTTATGTGATGTATTTATTGTATCATAGGTTCACGTGAACCGCAACATAGAAAAATCAATATATTTCTCGAAAAAAGCTTATTTTAAGAAAATATCTCTTATATACTCTTGTTTTCTATCAATTTCGATATATTTCGACTTTTTATATTTGGTTTTCAATACATTATAATTTAGTAATGAGAATAAAAAAATGTCCGTATCTTTTGAGAAGATACGGACAATATTTTTTAGTTAGTTCTGTTTTTCAGCTGTTGTTTTTCTTCTGAAACGGGAGAGTGTTCTTGTTTCGACTTCACAGTCTTCAGAAGCTGTATAAGTCTGTTCACTCCAATCGTTCCATTCACTCCAGTCAGAGATTATTTCTTTTTCAAAATAATACAATGTTTCTTCAAGTTCACGTCTTCTGTAGATAAACCACTGAGTTTCAGCAGTTCCTGATTTCATAGCATATGCTTTGCCGTTTATAACATGAGAGCTGAAGAAAATATTACTTGTTATAGGATCACCGGCAGGAGATTTTGTCATGCTGTCATGTGCAAGTCTCCAGTTCTTTACATCCGGTTTTACATTCTGATCGATTACAGTTTCTTCGTATATCCACTTCACATTGCTGAGATTGCTGTTGAAGAAGTTTGCAACGTCAGGAGTTGAGAAAGATATAGCTGACATATTTGCAGGGTTGAACCAGCCTGAATATTTAAATCCGGTTGATGTTGCCATTATCTCTACAGTATCACTTGCAGGGAGACTTTCAGAAGTATAATACTGGTCAACTTCCCAGCCTGAATACTTGTGTACAGTGTCTACCAATGTATAATCTTCATATTCGGAGGCATCTGTTGTCTGGCGTTTATCTATAGTTCTGGTTCTGCTGCGTTTTCTTGATTGAGACATTGTTTCAGTTATATAGTTTGAGTTTGAAGGTGCAGGTGATTCGCTCCATTCGCTCCATGTACCTGCACTGACTGTCAGTGTTATCAGGGTACCTACAACGACTTCTTCACCATCTTCAACGCTCTGAGCTATTACAGTATCGTAATCTTTTTCATCAGTAACATATATTGTTTCAACTACCATACCCTTAAATCTGAGTGTATTTTCAGCAACAGATTTGTCCTGACCTATAAAGCTCATGATTTTTTCTTTTTCAGGTTCCGGTTCAACTTCAGGTTCAGGCTCTGAAACAGGGATGATATCTTCGGTTACAGGTGCAATTTCTTCAGAGATATCACTTAACTGTACATTTTCAGCTTTATCGGTTTCATCGTTATTTATGAACTTGAGTTCATTTTCTTCAACCGGTAAGATTGTTGGTTTAGTTAAAGAGAATGCTGAAAAATCATCGTTTACATCATTTGTACCTGTTGTTCTTTCAACCGATCCCTTACTGCTTCCTGTGTATTCCATGTATGTAATACCGTTTCCGGCATTTTCTTTTACAGTTTCTTCTGTAGTATTGTTTGTGAAAGTATCAGGTGTGTTGCTGTATTTTCCGCTTCCGAACGGTGTATTTTCAAGTTCCTTGATAGATTCTGATATATCGTCAAGTTCACTGACGCTGTTTGAAATGTCTGAGAATGATGATTCGGAATTTGTCGGTTCAAATACAGATGATGTATTTGCCTGATTGAAAGAAGGCGGAACGATCACCGACTTGTCATTTGAAACAGGAGGGACAGTCTGTCCCTTGTATTCAGTGAATTTTGGCTTGAGATCATTGTTATCCTGTGGTAAGGTTGTATCAATAGTTGTACTGTTTATTGCACCGTTGTACTTTGGAACGTCAGGCGTATTGATAGGTGGTGTGTCTATTTTGTTTGTCTTGATGCTTTCGATATTATTGTTCAAAGGCAGGGAAGGAACCGGTACTTCGTTTACTGTCCATGATTTTTCACCTGTTTTAAGGTTTGTACCGCAAAAGCCACAGAAGTTAAGTGACTTTCCTTTCTTGGTTTTAAAAGTTTCTCCGCAATTAGGGCATCTCATAATTATGACCTCCAAAAAAAATAATTACTAAATTAAATTTTATCATATAATACGGAATTTTTCAACCTTTTTTCATTAAATGGCATAAAAAAATATGTTTGAATTTTTGTACATTGTGCAAAAAATATAAAAGAAATAAAATGATTATAAAATTAAGTTCAGCATACCCATAAGCAGTCCTAGTATACCACCGAGAGCTACAAGTGCATACAGCTCTTTTTGAGTGATAGACATTATGAGTTTTTCAAGTTCCGGAAGTTCAAAATCATTTATTTTTTGTTCAACTATTCCTTTTATATTAAATCCGTTAAGAATTTTATTAAGTTGTTTATCAATAATTGAAGTGTATATTTTCCAGACGTATTCATGATATTCGGGTATCTTTTCAAGAATGACTTCTATACACTCTTTTACAGGCCTGTTTTTGAGCTTTTCGTATTCCTGATCTACAAGTTCAGTAATGATATCCGGTGCTTTTTCTTTTATTATTGTATCTATTTTTGAAATTATTGAATCACGTGCAGAAGCTATTGCTTTTGAAGCAATCCCGCCCAGTACAGGATTTGCATTTTTTGTGAGTTCTTCAGCAGCAAAGTCTACTATAGATGCACTCACATTGCTTTTTAAAAGTTTGTTTGTTACAAATACTGAAGCTGAGCTGTTAAGTGTTTTTTCTTTTTCATCAAAGGTTTCCAAAAAACCTTTTTCATCTATAAATTCTGAAAGAGTAATTTCAGTTGATGATAATTCAGCAATTTTATTGTCTATTGCATTCATTATCTTTTCTTTTATCTCATCTGAAAGAAGTGTTTTATGTATCGTTTCATTGTCAAGAAGATTGTTTCCGATTACATTTGCTATTGCTTTGGCGATACGTGGTTTTTCTTTTGGAATAAGTCCGGGTGTAAACGGTACACGGAACTTTCCGATATATACCGGTTTCCATGGACGGAAAAGCATTTTTATAGCGATTCCGTTTGTAACAAGACCTATTACTCCGCCTATCAATGGTGCGGTTATAATTTCATAATTCATATATTTGGCTCCTTTTTTTGTATATATATTTTTACTCCGCCAAAAATATATAATGACGGAGTAATCTTGACTTATTTACTGTGTTTGTTCAGAATACTGTCAACCATTTCGGAAATGTTGATAGCTACATTGTCAACAGCAGTTATTGATTTGTCTATGTTATATCCTGATTCGGAGTTCTTTGTAACGAATTTACCGAGGTTAAGAAGAATCTTTCTTATAAGATCAAGAGTGCTGCTTATTTCTGCAAGTGTTTCCGGAGTCATTTTCGGATTTTTGCAGGCTTCTATCATCTGCTCGATTACTGAATTGATCGTTTTGGCAGCATCTGCTGTTTTACCGTTGTTTGAGAATATTGAAACAGCTTCTTTTCGTATAGCTGTAACATTGTCAGAAAGTAGAGGAATGTTGTCCTTGACGATCTTTGCCATATCAGTAAGTGATTTTCTGATTTCAGCTACCTGTGCAGAATCATTTTTAGGAAGATTTCTTGCATAGTTTATACAGTTCTCTTTTACATCGCAATTATGGAATATTGCGGTTGCCATATCAGTACAGGTCTTATGACCGCACGCCTGGCAGTTTATATTTCTGTCGTCATTTGTAACTTTGAAAAGAGTATTGAATATATTATTCAGGTCGTTGCTTGTAGGCTGTTGTTCAAACTTAGCCTTTGAAACATATTTACGACAGAAGAGTTCAAGTTTTAAGTCCTTGTCAAACTCTTTGAAAAGTTTATCATTTTTGTTGATAAGGAAAATACCGCTACGTCTTTTTTCAGCGTCTTTTTTTGTCATGTCCATAACTCTTGAAATTACAGACAGTGAATGGTCTTCTCCCATTCCGACGCTTGCGTTACAACCATCGTTACAGCTGTGTACTTCAAATACATCAGGAAGATAATCATCAACAGTTGATGTATAACCTTCAAGATGATCGTATACTCTCTGATAACCGTCGCATCCTGCAACATTTAAATCAGGTCTGTACAAAAGAAGATTGTCTTTTACGCCGTCAGGTTTTGAATACACTGAACCCATAAGACCCTGTTTATGTGTAAACTCAAAAACAAAACCCTGACCGGTATTTGAAAAAGTAATTTTTCTCTTTTCAAAGTATTCTTTCATTCTTTTGAAAGTGACATTATACTTTATCACACCTGTTTCATCAAACTCTTCCTTACGTGCGATACAAGGACCGAGATAAGCAAAATCAGCTGTATCTTTAAGATATCTCTTTGCATATATAGCCATACAGGCAGCAGGGCTGTGTACAGGAGAAAGCTTGGACATAAGTGAAGTCTGATGCTTCTGAGCATAACTTACTACAGAAGCACATGTGGAAGTAACATATTTACTTACAACATTTGTGTTTACTGAACGAAGCTGAGCCCATGTGCATATATCAGCTCCGAATGAAACGTCATAAATTTTACGTATTCCCTGAGTATAGAACCATTTGAGTACATCCTGCCATACATCAGGAAAAGCGACTTTTACAGACGGATCTACAAGAAGTGACACCTGTCCCTTTTTACTGTACATATCCTCAATAAAATCTTCATAATCATCAATAAAATCTCTCGCACCATGCGGGCATTTTCTTACACATTCTCCGCAGTTTATACATTTGTCTGCATCTATATCGGTGAAGGTCCTGCCATTAGCGGCTACCTTGGTCACACACGCCTCTGATACGGGGCATACACGGACACATGCATTGCAACTAATACATTTTTGCGGATTTACAGTAATAATATCCATAACTATGTACACAAGGCTGCTTAATTTGTATGCAGCCCATCCTCCTTTTTTGTTAAATACGTTGAAATGACGTTTTTCAAGTGTTTATCTGAATATTGTATTGAAGCTAAAATAAAACCGTTAATTATGAATTAATTGTAGCACATTTCATTAAATGTGTCAAGATTGACTCAAAGTATTAATGCATTTTTTTTGAGAAAAGATTTTTTACTAAAATAGAAAAATATGTATATTAAGATTGCTGCTGACCTGCGGTTGAATGTGATTTTTCGGTGCATTTATCGTTTGTCTGAGTAATAATTTGTATCTCCTCGTTAAATATATCTATAAATATTTTGTCACCCGGAAGGATTTCTTTTTTCAGTATTTTTTCAGTCAGAAGATTTTCAACTTTATTTTTAATTAGTCTTTTAAGTGGTCTTGCACCGTATCGTGCAGTTTCTTTGTCTTTTGATATATATTCTGTAAGAGCATGGCTGTATTCTAAAGTTATATTTATTTTCTTTGCCTTTTTTGCAAGGCGGTCAAGAAAAATGGCAGATATTTTTTCAAGACTTTTGCTGTCTAACGGTTCAAACAGTATGATCTCGTCTATTCTGTTAAGCAGTTCGGGCTTAAAATATTTTCTTATAGCCGACATGGTGTCTTCTCTTTTTCTTGTATCGGTTTGTGTGTTAAATCCGAGTGATGCGACAGAGAGTGCGGAGTTTGCACCTATATTTGATGTGAGGATTATAAGAGAATTTCTCATATTTATTTTTCTTCCGTCAGAGTCTTTAAATTCTCCTTCATCTGTTATCTGTAAGAGCAGATTAAGAATGTCAGGATGGGCTTTTTCTATTTCGTCAAAGAGTATTACACAATATGGTTTTTTTCTTATCGTATCAGCAAGCGGTGTGCCTTCTTTGTATCCGACATATCCGGGAGGTGAACCGATAATTTTTGAGATTGAATGTTTTTCCATGTATTCGCTCATATCAAGACGTATCATGTTATCACGGCTGTCGAAAATAGTTTCTGATATTATTTTTGCAAGTTCGGTTTTTCCGACTCCTGTAGGGCCTGCAAACAGAAATGAGCCTATTGGTTTATTTTCATCTTTAAGTCCTACCCGATTTCTTTTTATTGCTTCAGATATTGAGAAAATCGCTTTGTTCTGACCGATTATGTGTTTTTTCAGTTCATCTTCAAGTACTGTAAGTTTTTTAATTTCTTCGGTGTTTATTGTATTTGCAGGTATGCCGGTCCATGTGGAGATGACAGATGTTACATCTTCATTTGTGACATTTATGCTGTAATTATTTTCAGTGTCGTGTATTAATCCCATATCGTTCATGTTTTTACGAAGTAAGTCAGTTATATCGGATTTTTTTTCTTTGTTTTCTTTTGATGTGCGTATTATTGCGTGCGAGCAGGCTTCATCTATGATATCTATTGCTTTATCGGGTAAAAATCTGTCGTGGATATAACGTTCTGAAAGTTCTACTGTTTTGTTTATGATATCTTCAGGGATATTTACCTTGTGAAAGTTTTCATAACTGTTTTTTATACCATTTAATATATTAAAGAGTTGTTCCTTATTGGGTTCATTTACTGTAACAGGCTGAAATCTTCTTTCAAGTGCATTGTCTTTTTCAATGTATTGTCTGTATTCATTATAGGTTGTTGCTCCGATCAATTGTATTGTTCCTCTGGCAAGTTCAGGTTTAAGGATATTTGCAGCGTCTATTGCGCCTTCAGCTGCACCTGCGCCCACTATGTTATGCAGTTCATCGATAAAAAGAATTATATCTTTGTTTTTGGTCACTTCATTGATACAGTTTTTTATACGTTCTTCAAAGTCGCCTCTGTATCTTGCACCGGCAAGCATAGATGTTATATCGAGTGAACATATGTATTTGTTCTGAAGTGACAGGGGAACATTGCCTTTTACTATTTTCTGCGCAAGTCCTTCTATTATAGCTGTTTTTCCTACGCCTGCTTCACCTATAAGACAAGGGTTGTTTTTGTTTTTTCTTGAAAGGATCTGTATTACACGTTCTATTTCTTTTTCTCTGCCTATAACAGGGTCAAATCCGTTTTCATATGCTGTAAGAGTGAAATCTTTACAGTATTTGCAAATGGAAGGATACTGACGTTCATCAAGTTTTATGTATGAAAATGCAGAAACTGATGAGTTTGCATTGACGCAGTCAGACTTTATCTGTTCTATACGGTCGCAAAGTTCTTTAAGCATTATATATCCGCTACATGATTTGTTTTTTAATATTTCAGAAAGAATATATTCTGTTCCGGTAAGGTATGCACCTGATTTTTTTGAAATAACCTCAGCATCAGAAAGTGTTTTTCGCAGTTTAGGTGTGATATAATCTTCACTTAAAATAGTGGATATACCGTAACCTGTATTTCTTTTGATATATTCATATACTCTGTTTTCTGTTATTCGGTGACTTTTGAGAATAGAACCTGCTATATTGGTTCCTTCTATTAAGAAACCAAGTATTATGTGTTCTGTACCGACATATGTATGTCCGAGTTCTCCTGCTGATCTTACTGCGTTTTTAAGAGAGATCACTGCTTTTTTTGTGAAATTGTCTAAATTATACATATTTATAACTCATCTCTTTCGGAAAAAATAATATAGTTTATGCGTGTTAATTATTATATAATAGAATGTATGTAAAAAAATGCAAAAAATCAACAGCAAAATCACTAAAAACAATGTCTTAAAAAAACTTTTTTGATGAAATATATTGATTTTGTGTGATAATTGTTGTATAATTAGTTTGAGGATTTTTGTAATTTATGATATAAAAGATTATAGTATTATGGGGATGAGGTGTACAGATATGCCGGAAAAAGATTTGCAAGATTATGAATTATTAAAAAGAAAATATTTTAAAATAGCTGAAGTTATGAAATGTGCCATATGGGAGTATAATATAAAAACACATACGATGCATATGGTCAGAAAACTTGATGGAAAATATTCAGATCATGATCATGATATTGAAAATTACAGGGATCGTATGAAAAAATGGGGGATAATACACCCTGATGATATGGATATATTTGAGTCGTATTGTGATAGTATGGATAACGGTGAAGATGACTTTACTTATGATATACGTCAGATCACAGACGGGGATGAATATGTATGGCTCAGATATTTCGGAAAATCACTCAGAGATGATGACGGAAATCTGATATATTCTATAGGTGTTACGCTTGACGTTACTGATGAGAGAAGCGAGAAAAAACAGCTTATCGAAAAGGCCTCTACTGATTCTCTTACAGGACTTCTTAACAAAGAAAGCACAAGACTTTCGATAATAGAATGTCTTAAAAAGTCAAAGTCAAATAACAGACACGCACTTTTCATAATAGACGTTGACGATTTCAAATACATAAATGATACTTTCGGACATTTGTTCGGCGATAAAGTGCTAAAGAATTTTTCTCATGAAATGAAAAAGCTTTTTCCAAATGATATAGTAGGACGTATAGGCGGAGATGAGTTTTTCCTTTTTGTAAAAAATTATCGTGGAATAGCTCATGTTACCGAATCAGCAATGCTTGTTTCAGATATAGCACACAGTATAAAGCTCGGTGACGATCTGACAGTTACTACAAGTATAGGTGTGTCACTTTATCCGAGAGACGGAAATAATTTTGAGATACTCTATTCAAATTCGGATGCGGCACTTTACCATACAAAACTTAATGGAAAAAATAATTTTTCTATTTATGCTCCAGGTTACAGGACGGAATATGCACCTTATAAAAATGAACGTAAAAAAGGTGACAAGAGCAAAAGCAATGACAATGATAAAGACGCCAATACAGAGATTATCTCATTTGCTATAAATACGCTTTATAATATAAATGATACTGACGAAGCTGTAAAACTCATATTCAGCGAGATAGGTTATCTTTTCAATCTCGAAAGAATTTATATGTATAAATATGATCAGGTTGAAAAAAAAGGCGAAATAAAATATCTTTTTGATGATACCGGAATGACAGAGAGTACGGTTGAACATCTCAGAAAAAGGCTTGACAGCCGAGTTTCCGAGTTTGAAAATATGGCATTTGAAAAACAGACATATGTTTGTACTGACGCAAATGATTCTAAGAATTATCACAAAGATGACAGTGAAGAAAATATCCCATTGTTTTCTTTTTTCTATGTATTTTCGTATTCTGAAAATGAGTTTGACGGAATGATCGCTTTTGAAGATTGTTCAGGTACACGTGAGTGGTCATCGATTATTTCAAATACACTTACTATAATTTCAAGAATAATATACATGAAACTTGTTTCATCTGGAAACATTTCGCAGGTTGTACTGCCTGAAAAAAATGAATCCTACAATGATGCTGAAAATACAAATACCAATATAAGTATCGCATCGGGTGTATTTTCTTCTGAAGCGGTTTCAGATGATATTGACGGTCTTCTTACTCTTGAAGAGTTTAAAGAACAGATATATACAGAGATCACAACAAACAGGGAACAGTCGCACAATATAGTATATGTCAAACTCGTTGGACTTGAAAAAATCAAGTTTAAAAATGGTATTCAAACAGCTAAGAGGGCTGTCAAGTTGTTTTTCGAGCATATGTGTACAACGCTTGCTGATACAGTAAAGATCACAAGGATCAGTGAAATTGATTTTGTTTTTCTTACATATGCAAATGAACCTCTTCCATATGACAGGGTACTTTGTATGAGTTATGGCAGTGCATCGAAACTGACAACTGATCTGCTTTCGGTTTCATTTTTTATGAAAGCCGGTATATATTATATAGACGCAGAAAGTACTGACTTTGATAATTTTGACATTGAAGAAGCTTTACTGCATTCTTATGAAGCATTAGCTTTTATTGATAAAGTTTATCCTCATGGTTGTGATTATGCGATAGCGACTGTATTTTATGAGGAAAAAGGCGGAGTTTTTGACAATACACAATGGTTTAATCACTGTATCAGATCGTTACGACAAGCGATAGACAATGATGAGATGCGTCTTGCTGTTACACCGGAGTTATCATCTCAGGGAGATATTGTTTCAGGTGAAGCGACATTACAATGGTTCTCTGAAGACGGTAAGGTATATATATACGAAGAATACCTTACTGCTGCCACAGCTAACGGACTGATAGTTGAGATAGAAAAACTTTTCTATACAAGATTTTTCAGAACTCTTAAGAAAATAGATATTTCTAAGATGCGTCTTAAAATGTTTACTGTAAAAATTTCAGATCGTACTATAAAAGAGCCGGGAATAGCAGAATATATCCTTGAACTTCTTGAACGATATTCAGTTGACCCGTCAGTAATAGAGTTTCAGATTACCGAAGATGCGTTGTGGTTTGATTTCAGAAGTGTATCAATGGTGATCGTCAAACTAAAACAGGCAGGTTTTAAGATCTGTATATGCAATATAACTGATACATTACCGGTTTATGAACTTATTTCTCTTATACAACCTGATGCAATAAGACTTCATCCTGAGGTTCTTGCAAGAGGTGTTCATGAAGAAAATCAAAAAGCACTTATTAAAACGGTTTCTGATTTTGCAAAGAAAAGTAATTTTGCTCTGGAGTGTGCAAAGATAAATAATAATGAAACTGTTGATTATATGAAAGATTCAGGTGCGACATTGCTTTCAGGCGGAGTATTTTATTACGGTATTCCTTTTGAAGATTTTGAGGAACTTGTAGAAAAGAAAAATAAAGAAAAAGATGAAGAAGAGAATCCTTCATAAAAATATTTAAACACAGAATTTCGGTTTTTTAGGTATACATCAACCATATAATGGAATTTGATTAACATATTTTTATTTGGCTAAACGACGTAAAATTGCGGTTTTACAATGATTTTTTCGTTATTTTACT
>SVNW01000085.1 GCA_015066745.1 Ruminococcus sp.
GTTTCTTAGAGCAATCCCAGACGTTTTAAAAATTAAGTTAAAGGCTGCTTGATTCAATTACTTTTGTGGAATTTACTATTGAATTTTCAAGATGCACAGCTATTTTTGATGTGCGAAGTTTGAGTAATTATACTAAAACAATATAAAGAAACCGTACGCATTTTCAATTGTATTGTTATAATATCAAAACAAAAATATAACTTTTCGTTTCTTTTAGATTATAACATTATCAAAACACCAAGTCAATATTGTTTTATATATTTATTTTAACTTCATTAACTTACAATAATTTAATTCAATATATATATATATATATATATATATTATACAATAAAATTTGACTTTTTTGTCGTTTCATAAATTAACCTAAGATAATCACCAAAATTAGAACTACATTCGGGAGTTTTACAGTTTGCTTCCTCGCTCTTTTAATTTACAAGCTTTTTTAAATAAACTTAACATATAATCTTATTTGCAAAGTATTTTAGTAACAAAAATAGTGAAAGCCGAATTTATTTTGACTTTCACTATTTTTTTAATATCGCAATATTTTAAATCAGAGATCGCCGTATTCTACTTCTCTTTCTATTTCAGATCCGTTAAGTTCAAAATAAACACGGCCGTTATAGAAATGAATATCTGATTTTTGAGCCCCTATATCAGAAGCAATATTTGATCTGATAATAGACCTTAAGTCACAGTTAGAAAATCTGATTTTTCCGTTACCTTTAAAGTTACCCAGAGACATTGCTTCTTTACCTTCTCCTTTAAGAGTAACTCCGACTTCAGTCATATCTATCAGTGATTCATCTTCTGCCTGTCCGATAATCACTAATTTATTTGAACGCATATTCAGATTCAGATTTGAATTTTTTACATTTACCAAACAGCGACTTCCTTTTAAAGTACCAATACCTGCACTTTCAGTTCCGCCTGAAATATTTTTGAGCATAATATGCGATATGCTGAGATTTACAGAACCGTATACAGAGCCTATTCCGACATTAACTGTTGAGTTCATATTAAGGTTCATATTGCACATTGAAATTGACAAATCAACATCTCCTTCGTATGAACCTATGCCTATACCTTCTTCGCCTATCAGTTCTATTTCATACTTACCTTTTTTGATAACTATTTCTCCGCCTTTTCCTGAACCGATACCGATACCACGGTCACCACTGCAATTTATCTCGATACAGCCGTCCTGTCCGAAAATTATAGAACCGTTTCCTGATTTAAAATCATTTCCTATGGCATAAAAATCATCATGATTCATATTTATAATAAGACCGCCATCTCCTTCAAATATGAGCCTGGAGCCTTCAGGAACACATATTCCTCCGCCTTCAAGATGGTTTTCCCCTTTGAGAATAAGAAGAACTTCACAGTTTTCACCAAGAGTTATACAACCAGTACCTTTTTTACTTGAAAATCCTACGTTTTCAAGTACTATTCTTCCCTGATATCCGCTCTCTATATTCAGTGTGATATCAGTCAGCAATCCGGGTACACCTGTAATAGTAACATCTTTGTATATAGTTTTTCCTGAAACAATATTGATACTTGCATATTTTTCAGAAACAAGTTTTGCAAGATATATCCTGCCTTCTTTACCTGCAGTATAAACTTTTTTATCATTACTCATTACTTGCTGATGATGGAATTTTACTATTTCTTCTTTTATTTCCTTACTTATTTCAGGAATAATTTCAGGAGATGGCTTTGCAGTATAATAACCTTGTATAAGATCTGCACCAAGATGAATAACCATCTGTAATTCTTCTGTGGTTTCCACACCTTCTGCAAGAGCTTTTATATCATTGTTATGGGCAAATTCTATGATTTCACGCACAAAATGCTGTTTTTGCGGACTTTCCTGTATTTTTGAAAGAAGCATACGGTCTATCTTAACGTAATTTGGCATATATCTGAGCAGATTTGTTATATTTGAATATCCTGTTCCGTAATCATCAACAGCCGTTTCTATCCCCATTCCTGCATAAAGTTCTTTCATAGCAGTAAGTTCATCATCGGGTAATTCCGCCTGCTCTGTAAGCTCAACTACAACACTGCCCGAAAATGTCTTTATCTTATTCTCAAGAGTCATGGCATCAATACCATGCAGTCTGTTTCCGGGAATACTGTTTATAAAAACTTTTTTGCCTTCCTTAAAAACTTTTTCGTCTTTTACACGATCAAGAACATTGAAGAAAGTAAGACGCTCAACATCATACAACCGCTGAAGATACTCAGCATATTTCAATATTTTAAGAGGCGATATAAAAGGAGTCACATCCGCTCTCATCAAAGCTTCATATGAATATATCTCACCTGTTCTCGCATCTACGATAGGCTGAAAATGATAAAGAAAACGGTTCTGATCGAGTATATCACTTACTATCGTAGATTCCTTTTTCTCTTCTTCTGTAAGCTCTTCTCTGTTCTGAGTCTTACGTTCATTTATCTTATTTCCGTTTTTCTGTGAAACAGCGGTATTAATAAGACGCTCAAAATCTTCACGACCTGAGATCTCAGAAATTTCACTTCCAAGATAAGCAGACAGTTCATAAGCAAAGCCATCTGCTGATTTTAATTTGTCAAGAAGGAGTTTCTTTAGTTCATAAATGAAATTTTTATCATCATCTGATATGATAACACCGACAAACTCGCCGTTACCAAGACGACAGCACATACCATCTTCCATCAGGTTGTTCATTATATGAGAAATCGTGTTTATAGCATGATTTCCCTCTTCTCTGCCGTACTTTTCATTAATTTGCGACAGCCCCTTTATATCAACTGCCAATGCCCCGACATAATGACCAAAATAACCTTCACACTTTGCAAGCATACCCTGATAATTATAAAGTCCTGTCAACGAATCACGGGTCTGGCTTGCCTGAAGCATCTTATTACTCTGTCTTAATGCGTCAATACGTCTGAAACACTCAAGCCCCTGCATTACATTTCTAAGCCAGAACCAGTATATATCATCATAACAAACAGGCTTATTTCCGTAACTTATAACTGCATAACCAAGACAGCGTTCTTCAAAATGCAAAGGTGTAAAGAAGAAAGCCTTCGGAACATCTCTTTCTTCATGCAAATCAGGAATCAAAAGGCTTTTATGAAAAGTTTCATCATAGTTCAGAGGATTTACCGAATTATCATTTGTACATCTTAACACCGGTAATATCTGTTCTGTATAAGCATTCCACTTAATATCACTGTTATGCATGGTATCACGGTTTTTCCACTGAGAATTAAGACATATAGTAAAACTTTCAAACCCTTTTATCTGATAGCTGTATGTGAAAACAGTATTCATCAGGTCATTAAATTCTGATTTTGAAAGCAGGTCCTCCATCATAAGATTGAAGCGTGAAAAGAAACTTTCACCCGAATCATCTGTTTCCCACTTTTCACGTAGTTTTACTTCAACTGTTTTATTATCAAAGTTACAACCACAGCTACTTCCGATAAATAATTCAACATCTGTCTCAAAATCAGGAACAGGCTCATTATCAAGCATGGATTTTATTGTGATCGCAGCATGAGTTCCGCATGATTTTGCCGGAATAGGTGCAGATGTTACCGGTTTGGGACTTGTTCGTCCTTCTTCTATAGAATCATAGGAAATTATTGCAACATCTTCAGGAATACGAAACCCCTTTGCAACCAGTGACTGTGCTACACCTATAGTCATACAGTCATTTGCACAGGCAATGGCTCTTGGCATACTTCCACCTGACTGCAAAAGCTCCTCAACCATTGTTTCTCCGCTACTATACCAGAAATCCCCATAGAAAATGCGGTTTTCTTTTATCGGAAGATCGTGTTCTTCCATACAATCAATAAATGCCTTCAATCTTGCCTGAGAATGAGGGTGCCATTTTTTGCCCGTCAAATAAGCTATATCTGTATACCCATGCACTTCTATAAGATGAGATATTGTTTTTTTAACTATCGAATAACTATCAGTATGTATCGTAGAAAAATATTTACTTTCCTTATCAATACACAATACCGGACCGTTAAAATATTTTTTTAAATTTTCTTCAATGTTGTCTGCAGCGCCGGGAGTCTGTATTGTATCAAGAAGCACAACAAAAGCGTCAAACATATCATAGTTTATCAGAGAGAATATTGTAGTTTCTCCTATTTCCCTTGCAGTTGTTTTCTGATATTTGTTATACATCGCAAATGCACACACATCTATATCATATGTAAATATTTGTTTTAAAAATCCTTCTATAAATGATTTCTGATAATTTTCTTCTGATTGTCCGAGTAAGAGTCCAATCTTTCTTCTTCCCACTTGTAACACCTCTCTATCACAATAATGTAAATTTACAGCTGATAAAATCACTTGATCCGGTCAGAAATTTTCATCAACTGTAAATATAATCTCTCAACATATATTATACCATATTATCAATCGTTGTGCAACAAATTACAGAATATTTTTTTATATAATTAGTTATTTTTCACAGTAAATAAACCTGAAAACCATCAGTTCTTACTTATAAAAAGTTCCTTTTCAACGCCTATTTTACCTCTTATCGTATATGTAACTTCATATTCTACTCTGTCTTCATACTCATTTTTTTTCACATCTTTTTTTATTATTTCTTTGTCGCTGTAAAAATTTTTTTCATAGATACTGATTTTCTTTTGTATCTCCTCTTCGGCTTCTGTTAAGGTATAAGTTATATTTTTCATTTCATAATCTGTATATTCACTCACAACAAGTCCTATCGGTATTTCTATCCCTAACACAGAAAAATAATCTGTGGTTTCTGTATAATCTGCACTTTTGGAATATTTTTTTTCAAATCCCAGCGGAATTCTGAATCCGAAAAATTCAAGACTTCTTTTTTGCACCTTCTCTTCATATTCTTTTTGACTGCTTTCAAAATACTGAACAAAAGTCTCTTTTTCCATGTATTCGCCTGTTATATCTGCAAGTGCATGAACTATCATATAATTCCCTGCTCCGTTTTCAACTACACCGCTCACAAGAAGATCTCCTTTACCTACAGAATATCCACGCTCTATTTTAAGTGTTCCCTGCATCACCTGTGCGTCTGTCACTATCGCATCACGTTCTGAAACTATATTGCACGGAATATTATTGTGAACAGTGCGCGGAACAGGTATACCTTCATGAATATCAACTATAACTCTTCCGCCCTGAGTTCTTATCGCTGCCCATGACGCATTTCCAAGTCTTGTTTTCATTTTCAGCTCACAATTTTCTATATCAAGCGATGGTATAAACGTTCCTTTTTCTATTCCTATCTCCGAAAGCACATAAAGAATCTCATCATCTTTTATATTTTCATTGCCGTTTATCTCTATCTTTACAACTATATTTGACATAACAAATACAAAAGCAGCCATAAATATAAAACCTATCAAAAGTCCGTATCTTGCCTTGTATTTTAATACTGTGAACATTTTACCCTGATATTCTTCGACAAAAAGATCTATTTTCATATTTTCAGCAAGGAGTTTCAGTCTTTCAAAATCTGATATATAGATTTTTCCTGTATATTCTTCCATACTATACTTTTGAGAAAAACATATTATATCACTGTGACGTATCGCATTTACAAATCCCATCAGCTTGTTTCCCCTTGCTCTGAAAGATACTACTCTCCTTACACCCATTATTTTATTTATCCTCCCTTTTATTATTTTCAGTAAACGATACAGAATCTATTTTTCCGTAAACAGCTATACCTTCATTTGCAAAATCATCTATAGAAAGATCACTACCCCAGATCTCAACGATAACACTGCCTGCATCTGCTTTAAGATATATGTCATTGTACTCATATATCCTTCTGCATTTACTTAAAATCAGCTGATTGTTATCATATATCTGTGTGCTGGTCTGAAGCGCAAATACCTTTTTGGTTTTTTCATATAACCTGCCCATTGAAATAATACTCCTCTCATATGATAGACTACTAAAATTATATTAATAACTTTTACAGTTAATTCATATAAATTATAGTGAACTTTCAAAAGGAGTGTACATATATGAATAAATTCCGTAAATTTACAACAGTAATTTTAATAATATCCATCATTCTGCCATCTGTTATAAACTATAGATCACTTATAACCCAAACCTCTTATTCACTTGAAAAATGTATAAAAGAAATAATACCATCACTGTACGGCTCGATGATAATAGCCTGTATAGTAACAGAAAGCAATCTTCATCGTCTTATCGGTAAAGTTTTTTCTCCTGTTTCAAGATTTATCTTTAAGATGCCCTCAGAAATTTTTTCTGTATTTATTCTTTCAAATATTTCGGGATATCCTGTAGGAGCCAAGCTTCTTCAGACACTCAGAACAAACAACAATATCACTGATAAACAGTTAAAAAGGTACTGTTGTATTTGTTTTTCTGCAGGTCCCGCTTTTGTTTCGGGAGCAGCAGTATGCCGAATATACGGAAGCGAAAATATTTCAATGATAATATTTTTATCAACAACGCTTGCTAATCTTATTCTTGCATTTTTTTGCGGAATAAAATCTGAAATACCTGAAAAACCGGTTTATCAGGAAAAACAAAAACCTTTTACCCAAATCATCGTAAACTCTGTTTCAAATGCATCATCGGGAATGTTTCAGATGTGTACTATGATAGTAGCTTTTTCTGTTTTTAAAGTATTTCTCACAAGTACAGGAGCAATCGAAATACTGTCAGGAGTGATATCAAAACTAAGTAATTTTTCAGAAAATGACTGTTTTACACTTATACTTTCCTTTTTTGAAATAACAAATATCTCTTCTCTTGCTACCTGTGACCCTGATATCATATCTGCTATGAGTGCAATATTCGCAACAGGCGGTATATGTGTTGTATTACAGATATTTTCAATTTTAAGATCAGGAGCAGATATATGTATGTTCTTAAAATACCGTGCCATTGCCTCAATTCTTTCATTTATAATAAGCAGGATTTTGTGTGGCATTTTTTTAAAAGATATTGCTGTTACTGCATCAACCATAAAAATATATTCAGAAAGCAATTCTGTTCTTCCGTCTTATCTGTTAATTATCATGACTGTTATGTTAATAGGATTTTCAGTAAAAAAAAGTGATCGCTCATTGTAAAAGCGATCTTTTTTAATATAAAAGCTTAGGATTAAATATTGCCATGTTTTTTCCCTGATTTATTCCGATAAGTGCATCGACTTTATGATAATTATCATTCTTTCTTATAATTATCTCATCAGGAATAAATGCAGGTATCATACCCGTCTTGTCTATTGTAGAATACGGGACAAGACGGATTCCTTTTATTACACTTGACGATGCCATTTTATCATAAACTTCTTCACACGACGGCTCTTCACCTATTATCTGCTGTAAAATATGTCCGGGACATATTATCACAGGCTTTCCGCTAAAAACATCTGTCATAGAATTTCCTGTATCTGCAAGTGCATCAAGCGATATTATTTTTTCTTTATTTTTAATTATTACAGAATAATTTCCGTCTGCACTGCTTCCGTTATCAAGCCACAAACGTGCCACACATATTATAAAATACGCTGCTGCTGTAAATATTACAAAGCTCATAAGAGATGTGTCTATATATACAAAAGTATTTTTTACTGCTATATAATCAGGTCTGAACAAATATTTAAAACCCATTATAACACCTGAAAAAACAAAATTCATTATGTAAAAATAAATGCAAAGCTTAACATACTCTTTTGGCCTTCTCTTTTCAAAAGCAATCAATACTATAATGAACGCCGCCAAAACTTTTACTGTAAAAAGCAAGAGAAAATTAATTCTAGGTAACAGCATAACCAACGAAAAAAGACTTCCGATTACAGAAGAAACGATAAGCCTTGCTGACAAAAGCGGTGAATGGGTAAATCTCGCCGTTGCTTTAATCAGAAAAAAAGTAACATAAATATTTAATACAATAAGCACATCTACATAAATTATCTCCAGAACAAATCACCACCCTATATTGATTATATCAAAATCACAAGGAAAAAATTGTCAAAACTTAAAGTAAAAAAAACGATTGAACTTTACATCTGTAAAATCCAATCGTTTATATATTCTTTACTTATCAGTCACAAAAAAATACTTCAAATGCCTTGTACGCCATATATACGTCCATCTTGGAAACTACTTCATACGGTGCGTGCATTGAAAGAACAGGTACTCCTACATCTATAGTGTCAACGTTGAGATTTGCTATATATGCAGCAACTGTACCGCCACCGCCACCATCTACTTTGCCAAGCTCACCTGTCTGCCATACAACTTCATTTTTATTAAGAAGTGTACGTATCTTTCCTACAAATTCAGCAGATGCATCAGATGTACCTGACTTTCCTCTTGAACCTGTAAACTTTGTTACTACAACACCATAGTTGATATATGCTGTATTTTTCTTTTCCACAACACTTGGGAAAGTAGGATCAAATGCGGCATTTACGTCAGCTGACAAACATTCGGAATTTGAGAGAATAACTGTTCCTCTTGTTTTTGAACCTTCTGTATCACAAGCGATATCATCAAAGAAATACTTGAGATATGATGAACACAAGCCTGTATTTCCGTCACTTCCTGTTTCTTCTTTGTCAGTAAGAACAGTGACTGCAGTCTTATCAGGTGTATCACTTAAATTCAGTATAGCTTCAAGAGCAGGATATGCACATACTCTGTCATCGTGACCGTATGAACCTATCATACTTCTGTCAAAACCTATATCAGAAGCCTTGAATGCAGGAACTGCCTCAAGTTCAGCTGAAAGGAAGTCTTCTTCATTTATACCATACTTTTCGTTGAGAATAGAAAGTATATTGAGTTTTACAAGTTCACTTTCTTCATCTTCTTTAAAAGGTCTTGATCCGACGATTATATTGAGTTCTTCACCTGTTATGATCTGTGTAGCCGGTTTCTTCATCTGTTCTGATGCAAGATGAGGAAGAAGATCGCTTATTACAAATACAGGATCATTTTCATCTTCACCAACGTTCACTTCAACAGTTGTTCCGTCTTCGAGAACAACTACGCCATGAAGTGCGAGCGGTATAGCTGTCCACTGATATTTTTTTATTCCGCCGTAATAATGAGTTTTAAAAAGTGCTATCTCATTGTCTTCATAAAGCGGACACTGTTTAAGGTCAAGTCTTGGAGAATCAATATGAGCTGCACAGATTTTCGCACCGTTTTCAAGTGGTTCTTTACCTATAACAGCAAGAATAACAGCTTTTCCTCTGTTATTTACAAATATCTTATCTCCTGTTTTGAGTTTCATACCTGCTTTATACTCACGAAAACCATTTGCCTTTGCTTTTTCAAGAGCATACTTTACTGCTTCTCTTTCAGTTTTTGAACTGTCAAGAAAAGCTTTGTATCCGTCACAAAAATCATATGCTTTGCTTACAACATCGTCATTTACAAGTTTGTATATATTTTTCTTCTTGTAAAACAGTTTTTCTTTGAGTTCTTTTGTTTTTGAATCTTTCTTGCTCATTTCAGTTTTTACTCCATATCTTTAAATTTATTGTTATAATAGCCTTTTATTTTGTCAGACATTTCTTTTACTATGTCATCAAGATTTTCTATGTTATTATTATTTTTTATAATAAAATCTGAATTATCAACAAAAAATTTTTCCGTATGCTGTGCATTCATTCTGCTTCTGGCTTGATTTTCGTCAAGAGAATCACGATTCATTATACGCTTAAGACGTATGTCTTCATCTGCGATAACAGAAATAATTATCTCACAAAAATCATCTGCTCTGCTTTCAAAAAGTGTCGGTGCATCGAGAAGTATAAGTTTCTTTCCGTTTTCTGAGTTTTTACGTATAAGTGCCAGAATTTCTGAAGTAATATGAGGATATGTTATACTGTTTAATCCTTCAAGTTTTTTGCTGTCATTAAAAACGATATCTGCAAGCTTCTGTCTGTTAAGAGAGCCGTCATCGTTGAGTATTGTATTTCCAAAAAACTCTGTAACTTCTTTAAGGCATACTGTATCAGGTTCCATGATATCTCTTGCAACCAGATCAGCATTAATTACAGCAAAACCGTTTTCTCTGAAAATCTTACATGTGGTAGTTTTTCCGGAACCTGTTTGTCCGGTAAGTCCGACAACCATTACTCCATCAAGATTGTTCACACTCTACCACCTCATATCCCGATGCTCTTATAAGCCTGTTATATACAGCAAGCCCTACGCCTTCCTTCCTTGGAGCACGAACAAAAAGATTTTTTATTCCCTTCTTATCTGCTTCACGAAGTTTTGCAAATATCTGCTGTGCCTGTTCTTCAGGAGTATTTCCGTATGTCATATATTTATACGGGAAATCCGCAGCATCATAATCAAAAATAAGACAACAAGTATCTGCATCATTTGCATATTCTGCAACATATTTCTTAAACATTTCAAGACCTTCACGGACAAGGACAACTTTTGCCTTTGGTGAATAGTGCTTGTATTTCATTCCCGGTGAACGAACTTCACCTGTAACTACTGCTTCGTCACTTATTGCATTTTTATCAATAACTACATCGTCTACAACTGTTTTGAGCTGTTCAGGAGTAATATATCCCGGTCTCAATATTCTTATGGAATCATATCCTTCAAATGATATAACAGTAGATTCAAGGCCTACATTACAAACACCGTCATCAACAACAGCGGATATTTTTCCGTTCATATCATCTATAACATGCTGTGCAGTTGTAGGACTTGGATATCCTGAAATATTTGCAGAAGGTGCTGCAAGCGGTTTCCCTACGAGTTCTATGATTTTTCTTGCACATTCATTTGCAGGCATTCTTACAGCTACTGTATCAAGTCCTGCTGTAACAATGCTCGGAACGTTTCCTCTTTTAGGAAGAACCATTGTAAGAGGACCCGGCCAGAATTTTTCTGCGAGTTTATAAACTACATTCGGTATATCCTCTGTATATTCTTTTAACATATCTATATCAGAAATATGAATTATCATAGGATTGTCAGAAGGTCTTCCCTTAGCCTCAAAAATTCTTTCAACTGCTTCGGCATTTGTAGCATCTGCTGCAAGTCCGTAAACTGTTTCTGTAGGCATACCCACCAACTGACCGTCTTTAAGGAGTAAAGCTGCTATTTCCAGATCACTGTCACTGTTTGTCAAATATTTTATTTCCTTCATCTGTTAATTTTTTTCGATTCGCTTATGTGAATCTAATTCTCCTTCTATATTAAAATTAAACTTTCATAATAAATCAGACAAGTGCAGACTTATGACTCACTCTGCATAGCAAGCTTGGCAGCCTGGTCAGCCGTTGCAAGAGCATCTATTACTTCTTCTATATGACCGTTCATTATATCGTCGAGCTTATAAAGAGTAAGACCGATACGATGATCTGTAAGTCTTCCCTGCGGATAATTGTAAGTTCTGATTCGTTCAGATCTGTCACCTGTACCTACCTGCATCTTTCTTTCAGAAGCGATCTTGTCGTTCTGTTCCTGCTGCAGTGCTTCATAAAGTCTTGAACGCAAGATCTTCATTGCCTTTTCCTTGTTTTTATGCTGGCTTCTTTCGTCCTGACATTCAACAACTGTATTTGTAGGAAGATGTGTAATACGTACAGCTGATTCAGTCTTATTGATATGCTGTCCGCCGGCACCGCTGGCACGGAAAACGTCTATCTTGAGGTCAGTAGGATTTATTTCAAGTTCTACATCATCAGCCTCAACAAGTACTGCTACAGTAACTGTAGATGTGTGTATTCTTCCCTGTGATTCAGTTTCAGGAACACGCTGTACACGATGAACACCGCTCTCATACTTGAATCTTGAATACGCACCGTCACCTTCTATTGAAAAACTGATTTCCTTAAAACCTCCGAGTTCTGTTTCGTTTGAGTTGAGAACTTCCTGTTTCCATCCCATTGACTCGGCATACATAGTGTACATTCTATACAGTGAATTTGCAAACAATGACGCTTCTTCTCCGCCTGCTCCGCCACGTATTTCGATAATAACGTTCTTATCATCATTCGGGTCTTTAGGAAGAAGCAGTATTTTAAGCTCATTTGTAAATGTATCTATTTTTTCTTTCTGCTCTTCATATTCAAGCTGAGCCATTTCCTTCATTTCTTTATCAAGACCGCCTGCGTCAAGAAGTTCTTTTGCTTCTTCAAAATCAGACTTTGCCTTTAGATATTCATTATATTTTTCAACGATAGGGGTAAGAGATTTATACTCTTTCATGAGCTGAGTATACAGAGTATTGTTGTTAATTACCGTAGGGTCAGAAAGCTTCTGATTTATTTCATCATACTTGTGTGCTGTAAGTCTTAACTTCTCAAACATATATCTACATCCTTCATTATTATAAAATTATTTATCATCACGTTCCGGTTCTTTCTGACCGCGTATAACCTGTTTTATACTCTTTTCTATTTTGTTTCTTGGGATCATAAATTCTCTGGAACACTTGACACATCTCAATCTGAAATCTATCCCGGATCTTATAACAAAAAACTCATCATTTCCACATGGATGTTTTTTCTTCATTTTCAATGTATCATTTGGTCTTATATCCACAATTTCACCCACTTTCAAAGTACGCACTCTATATTATAAACTATTTTTTATGATAAGGCAATAATTTATCTGACTTTTTTTTTGAAAAATTAAAAAAATTTTTTTTATTACAAATGTTATCGTTACTATTCAGCCCTTCATAGGCAATGTAAATATGCAATTTCGTACATAAAAAATTCTTCAAAAAATTTTTTTAAAATTTTCGGTTAAGTTGGTGAATGATTTTTAGCCTAACAATATAATA
>SVNW01000086.1 GCA_015066745.1 Ruminococcus sp.
AGAATTTGACGGAGGTGAAGTTATGCTAAACTTAAGACCATATCGAAAAAATGATAGTCAGAAAATAGTAACTTGGGTTCAAGATGAGAACACATTTTATAAATGGAGTGAAGGAAGATTGGGCAATTTTCCTGTTTCGGCGGAACGTCTAGAACAGGCAGTTTCTGGAAGAATAGATAATGAAAAATATTTCCCGTTTGTTGCTTTTGATGAAGATGGAATAGTAGGTTTTTTTACCCTTCGCCAACCTGGAGAAGTAGAAGGTGAATTAAGTTTCGGATATGTGATTCTAAATCCCAAGGCAAGAGGAAAAGGATATGGGAAACAAATGCTGCAGTTAGGTATAAAATTTGCATTTGAACTTTATGGAGCATCGAAAGTGACATTAGAGGTTTTTGAGAATAATCCAAGTGCTTATCATTGTTACAAAGCAGTTGGATTTGTCGAAAATGGATATAGCTTGACTTATAATATTTGTAATGAAGAATGGAAAAGCATTGCGATGGAGATTTGTAAATAAAAATCAAGATTTGTAGTGAACAGAAACTGTCAGTCTTGTGGAGAGTTGAAAGCATGCAAGAATTTGAAGGAGGAAGAATGAATATGGTTACCAAGAACGATATATTCGAATTACTAGAAGGTTGTGGCATAAAGCATAACGACAAGGTTACAATTCACTGTTCCCTGCGTGCTGTAGGAGAGATTGAAAATGGTGCAGATGGCCTGATAGATGGCTTTTGTCAGTATCTTACGGATGGACTGTTTATAGTGCCTACGCATACCTGGGCAAATGTAGATAGGGAGCATCCGCATTATGATGTGAGAAACACAGAGCCTTGTATAGGAGCGTTGGCTAAAGTGGCTGCATTTAGAGCTGATGGGGTGCGTTCCCTGCATCCTACACATTCGGTTACAGTGTTTGGTAAGGGTGCTGCTGACTATGTAAAGGGTGAAGAAAATGCGGCAAGTCCCGCACCTATGGGAAGTTGCATAAGCAGACTGTATGAGGAAAATGGCAAGGTTCTCTTAGTGGGAGTAGGCCATGAGAGAAATACATATCTTCACGCAGTGGATGAGCGTCTTGATATTCCAGATAGACTGAATCCAGAAGCATTTCAGATTACTATTAAGGATTATGATGGAAATGAAATAACTTCTCCACCATTTCATACACATTTTACAGCAGCTTCTGATACCTGCGTATCGGATTATTATCCTAATTACAAAAAGGCCTTTGAATATGCGAGAGCAGTTACATATCATCAGTTAGGGGATGCCTTGGTGTACTGTTGCGATGTTGTAAAGATGACGGATACGATTAGAAAAATTTGGGAGAAAACAGATAGGGATTTGTGTATAAAAGAGGATGATATTCCGGAGGAATATTACAGATAAATTGTATAGTTTATCATCGATAGGGAATTGTTGTAGGCTATGATGATTTTGATGATGTCGAAGAACTTATTCGATTAATACAAACAGGTAAGCGTTAAATTCCAATTTGTCGAACAGTTCAATATGTACCGCCGTATTCGGAGAAATCCGAGTACGGCTTTTTAATTGCTACTATGATTGAACTTCTTGGGTTGATGTGGTATAATATAGGAAATCGGACAGACCGATAAATAAGAATTTATATAAGACAAGGAGAAATGCTTATGGCTAAGATAATAGCAATCTGCGGGAAAATATGTTGCGGAAAAACCTATTACGCCAAACAAATAAAAGAAAAAGAGAAAGCAGTTATTTTATCATGCGATGAATTAACAAAGGATTTGTTTGATAATGATTTGGGTGAGAAACACGACGAAATGGCGTTAAGAATTTGGAGCTATTTTAAGAAAAAATCGGTGGAATTGGTGAACATAGGTTGTACTGTAATTTTAGATTGGGGTTTTTGGAGCTTAGAAAACAGAAGAAGCTTAACCGAGTTTTGTCGCTCTCAGAATGTTCATTGTGAATGGCATTACATTGATGTTAATGACCAAACATGGAATAAAAACATTGAAGAACGAAACTGTAGGGTATTAAATGGCGAAGGTGGTTCAGATTATTATCTGGATGAAGGTCTTATGGAAAAATTATCGTCCATGTGGGAAGCACCTTCTAAAGATGAAATAGATGTTTGGTATACATTAGAAAGAAAATAGAATTGTTATATAGAGAACAACAAATTCCAATTTATCAAACTGAACATATTCTTAAATGTCATCTATTTTGAGCAAGAGTGACAATAGTAAAAAGATTTTAAAGTTATTAAAGAAAAGGATGATAAAAAAATGAATATTATTTGTTTTCATAACCCAGATGAAGAAAACGGATATCTTAGCAATTGGTATCTTTCTGATTTTGTCGCAAATGATGTAAAGTTTTCTTCAATGGAACAATACATGATGTACTATAAGGCAATATATTTTAATGACAAGGACATAGCTTCCCAAATATTAAAAACAGATGATGTGGCTCAGATAAAAAAACTTGGAAGACTTGTAAAAGGATATGACGATCATTACTGGAATGGTATTCGTCAGACAGTTATTTATGAAGGACTTATCCAGAAGTTTTCACAAAATCCAGAATTGCTGAAATTACTTGCAGATACAAATGACAATATATTAGCCGAATGTGCTGTAAACGACAAAATATGGGGCATAGGTTTATCAATGACCGATCCTGACAGATTTGACCGTAAAAAATGGAACGGGCAGAATCTGCTTGGATATGCGCTTATGATGGTGCGCAAAAAATTGGTAAAATAGTTTTTTGGTTGCTTTCTTAATAAAAAATATTGACACCAATAATAACCGCTCATGTCGAAAATCTTAAACCTTGCCAGAAGTCTGATTTATATCATTGGAATAATTACATTTCAGATTTTATAAAAAAAATAAGAGTACAACTTTTTAGCAATTATAAAGTTGTACTCCTTTTTTTCTCAAAAATCTTTACTTAGTAAAAAATCCGCTATATGAATAGTCTTGATTCCCTGATAATTACCTCCTGCATAGTCATCATCAAGAAGAACATATTTAGGATAGTTATCTCTGATTTCCAGTAATCTGCCATATTCTATTTCACGTGTGCTTTCACTTGCTATCTCCTTTGCCACCTGAACATATATTTTTTCATCTTGTTTTGTGGCAACAAAATCTATCTCATAACCATCAAACTTTCCCACACTAACTTCATAACCACCACGCAGAAGCTCCATATACACAATATTTTCAAGCATAGCAGCTGCACTGTCAGCTTTATAGCCAAGAACACAATATCTCAGAGCCGGATCAGTAAGATAAAATTTTTCCTGAGTTTTTAAGAGTTCTTTACCTTTGATATCATATCTGTTGCAACGACAAATAATATATGCACTTTCAAGTTTACTTAAATAATTATACACTGTTTCATTATCAAGTGTCCGCTGTTCACTCTTCAGATATCTGGTAATAGATGATGCTGAAAAAGTATTACCAATATTATCGAACACATATCGTACCACACGCTCAAACTGATCTATTTTACGGATATTATTTCGTTTTACAATGTCTGTAAAAATAGTAGAGTTATAAATATCTCTTACTATTGGATAAGCTTCTTCCTTTGTATACTCACGCAAATGAATTGCAGGAAAACCACCATACTGTAAATACTTTATAAGTTCTCTGCGTGGCTCGTCAACTACAGTAAAAGATTTTCTGAATTCCAGAAACTCAGAAAAAGACAACGGATATACGCGAAAAGAAATATAACGTCCCGTCAGATAAGTAGCTATCTCAGAAGACATCATTCTTGAATTTGATCCGGTAACATAAATATCTACATCAAAGTCAGACATAAGAGAATTTACAATCTTCTCCCAGCCATCAATTTCTTGAATTTCATCAAAAAAAAGATACGTCTTCTGATTGGAAGACAGTTGATTTTTGACAGTTATAAATAATTCTTTTGCAGTTATCCCCTCATATTCAAGTGAGTCAAAGTTATAATACAAAATACGATCACAGCTGACTCCTCTTTTTTCAATCTCCATGCTAATCATATTCATAATTGTAGATTTACCGCTACGACGTATACCTGTCAGAATTTTTACAAATGGCGTATCCATATAAGTCATTATTTTTTCAACATATTCAGGTCTGAATATCATTACAAACACCTCCCTGCAACTATATTATACCCTAAACATCCGTATAATGTCAATAAAGTTGCGAATACAAACCGCAAAAGTATTAATATTAAGTATATTTTGCGGTTATACTAAAAAATAAAACTCATATAAACCTCAAACAGTAATCTCAGACTGCTCAAGTATCTCCTTCTGTTTTAAAACACGTTGCCTCATCTGCCTTCTTACACACGAAGGCGAAACCACCTCTATAACAGGACCGAATGAAAGCAAACGGATAACTATCTCTGTTTCATCATATTTGTTGTACCAGAGTGAAACTGTACAGATACCTGTTTCTTCGTCAAATACCGATGTGCGTTCAAGTTCTGCAAATTCCATCATAAATCTGTTTATTGCATTTCTCTCTTTTGATACTCTGACAACTATCGGCTCTCTGCATTTTCGTGATAAATTTTCAGGGATCTCAGGATATATATCTGTAATCTCTGTCAAGGTTACAGATGAAATATTTATTATTCCGCTCTCAAACGGTTTTTTATTTTTGTACGAAGTAACATGAACTCTGAATTTATCATTTTTAGCGGAATATTCGATTTTTAAAGGTAAAAAATAATGTGTGATGCGATTTCCTTTGGCACTCTGAAAACTTATTTTTATAAGACATTTATTTTTTACAGCAGTACATATATTTCTGAAATGAGAAATATATTTTTCGTCTTCATACGGGTCACCATCAGCAAACTTGTCAAATGAATAAAAATCCGACTGCAAAAACATAGGTGTCACACCTAGTACTTCTGATAACTCTTCCCTAACTTCCTTATCAAGAAATAACGCACTTCTTCTGTCATTTAAAACTGCACAGAGCCACTTTTTTTCAAGAAGGGTAAGCGGTCTGTCAGGAGATTTTTTTAAAACAGAACTGTATATACCGTCTTCCTCACAAAAAAGACTGTATCTTTCAGAACCGGTTATCTTAGGCTCTAAAAATAAAACCGTTTCAAGAAAACCTTTTTCCTGAATTATATCACGTATCTCATTTTTGGTAACTTTTTTTCTTTTCAGAATTTCTTCTGCTATCCTGTAATAGATACTGTATATTTCCGAAAACAACTTCATTTTTTAGCCTCCATATATATCACACAACGCCTGTATATCATCGTTAAACCTTTTTTGCAGTTCCTGATTGTCTGTTGTAAACTGTACTATCCTACCGATAAAAGTTTTTATCCAGGGTGACGCTTCATTGGCATCAAAGAGGTCAATATCAAAAGCATATCTTCCGTCTTTTATTTTTGTCACTGTACCGCTTCGCCCTTCACGTATAAGACGCTGTACAACAAAATATTCCGATTTTTCATCTATCTGCACTTCAAAATGAATATGTTCAGTCTGTCCGTATTTACGTAAATCACCGAAACTTGTACCCCAAAGATATTTTTTGTTTGTTTTATAATATTCATAATATGTATCGTACTTTTTGCTTGTGCCGACTTTTTTTATTGATTTTATCGAATCAATCCGAACTGAGTTAAGTCTGTTTGTATCAAGATTGTAGATTACAACATAATTTCTGCCCGTCTGAACTGAAAAATGTACTTTGAGCAAGACCGCAGATATATTATATATATTTCTGCTTTTTGTTCCTATACAGGAAAGTACCACCTGATGTTTTTCATTTATTGCATTTATTACAGAAAGCAAAATTTCATCATCAAGCGTATGTACCATATATGCGTGTTTTCTTTTAAAAATATTATTTACGTGATTTACTTTATCACTTAAAAAACTGCCGACCACTCCGAAAGGAATTTCTTCAGAATAAAAAGATATCAGTTCTTTGATCCCTTCATACTTATCAATTATTTCACCCGTTGATTTGCCTGATTTCATAAATAAAATATTTTTTCCAGATTTGCAGGCAGTAAGCAGACCTTCATCACAATACTCTTTTAATTTTATCCGCACTATCTGTATATCAAACATTATATCATAGTCTTTTAATATCCTGTCTGTTATCTCAGAAACAGTCATTCCGTTTTCAGTATCAAGAATATCCATAAGAAGAAAATGAAGTGTTATATCATTATCTGTATACGATTTTGACTTCCAGCACCGATATAAAGGATTTCCGGATATCTCACTGCTGTCAACCTTTACTGAAACCATTTTTTTATGGCCTGTATTTTCTGAATGAATATACCCTGAAAGCCAGCTCTCTATCCTGCGTTTTTCATTATCATAAGTACGTTTACTTTTAACAGCATAACTGTCACGTGTCTTAAATCCAAAAATATAAAATTCTCTTACATAATCTTTTACTTTATCAAAATTTCTGATAAGTTCTGTATACGCAGACATAATTTACGGCTCCTTTTTGATTGATTTTTTTCTTAATTATATCAGATATTTTTACACCTTTCAACCTTCCTTCAAACTTCGCACGTTTTTTTAAATGATTAGCCGGTTTTTATCAGTTATAATAAAAACATCAAAAAAGCAAGGAGGATTCAATTATGTTTGAATATTATGACAGTAAAAAAATGCTTATACCAATAAAAATCTGGACTCAGTCCATTGAAGATGTAGAAAAAAACTGTATAGAACAGGCGATTAATCTTGCCAGTCTTCCATTTGCAGTTGATCATATAGCACTCATGCCGGATACACACGCAGGTAAAGGTATGCCGATAGGCGGAGTTATTGCCTGTAAAGACGTAGTAATACCGAATGCTGTAGGTGTTGATATCGGTTGTGGAATGGGATTTGTACAAACAGATATACCTGTAAAATATCTTCGTGAAACAATGACAGGAAGTGGAGAACTTATAAAAGTTATCATAGGAAATATTTTAAGAACCATACCTGTCGGAATGAATCACTACAAAAAAGCTCAGCCATCTCAGGTGCTTGACAAAGCTCTTGCAGAGATACATAAATATGCACAAGATGCTTCACTCATACCATACATCGAACAGAGTTATTGTTCTGTCGGCACACTCGGCGGTGGAAATCATTTTATCGAAATTCAGGAAGATGAAAACGGTCTTGCCTGCATTATGCTCCACTCCGGAAGCCGTATGTTCGGAAATATGATAGGACAACATTTTAATAAAATCGCAGGAGAAATCAACGAAAAATATTTTTCTGTTGTACCAAAGGAATATAATCTCCCATTTTTACCTGTAGACACAAACGAAGGTCAACGTTACCTTAACTGGATGCATCTTGCCATGGATTTCGCTTTTGAAAACCGTTCTGTTATGCTCGAAAAAGTAAAAAATATTTTTAGCGAACAGGTTATTAAGCACACAGGAATCATACCAAATTATACAGATGAAATCAACTGCCATCACAACTATGCTTCACTTGAAAATCATTATGGTCAGAATCTGTGGGTACACCGAAAAGGTGCTATACGTGCGAGAAATGATGAAACTGCAATTATCCCCGGTTCTATGGGATCTAACAGTTACATTGTAAAAGGTCTTGGAAATGCTGAAAGTTTCTTTACATCGTCACATGGCGCAGGAAGAAGCTATTCCCGTACAGCAGCCTTAGAAAAGTTTTCTGTAGAATCAGTTATGGTAGATTTAAAAGATAAAAATGTTGTACTCGGAAAAAACAACAAAAAAGATGTTGCCGAAGAATGCAGATTTGCATACAAAGATATCGATACTGTAATGGAAAACCAAAAAGACCTGACAACCCCTGTAAAGAAACTCTTTACAGTTGGAGTTGTAAAAGGATAATTTGCAAATTTTTCTCTATTGAAAAATATATCTGAATAGTGTATACTTGTAATCATAAAATATTACAAAGCTGAAAGGATGTAACGTCATGTCAGAAATACAGGATACACTAACTTCATCAGAACAGATACAACTTGTAAACGGTGCTTCATTTTTCGGTACTTCCGAAATAGCTCAAAAAAATATACCACGTATTCAGATGCTTGACGGAGGTACCGGAATAAACTTTGAACAGCTTTTCGGTGACATTGCAAGCCGTGCAAAACAAGGTGAAATAGGCGGAGATACGCTTAGAAATGTAATAACAAATTTTTATGAACCAAAAAAACTTCATGATGAAGATTCAAAAAAACTGCATAAATTTATAAAAGAAAAACTTCAGGAAATTATCCCGTCAATGACTCCCCCCGGATGCTATCCTCCGGGAATAATGCTCAGCGCAACATGGAACCCTGAAATAATAAATAAAGTAGGCCATGCTTTAGGCCAGGAAGCCCGTGCCTACGGAATAAATATTTTACTCGGTACACCTAATATAAATCTACACCGTGATATACGTAACGGCAGACTTTTTGAAGGATATTCCGAAGACCCATACCTCATATCCATACTTGCTCCCGAACTTGTAAAAGGTCTGCAATCCGAAGGAGTCGGTGCAAATGTAAAACACTTTGCAGCAAACAATCAGGAAACAAACAGAATGAATATAAATGAACTCATACCGGAACGTGCGCTTTTTGAACTCTATTTTCCGGGATTCAGAGCATGTGTCAAAGCAGGTGCAGCAACTGTAATGAGTGCATATAATCGTATAAACGGTATTCCATGTACAGAAAACCGCTCGATGCTCCATGATTTACTGCGTGAAAAATGGGGATTTGACGGAGTTGTAATGTCTGACTGGAACGCAGTATATCACCCTGCAGATGCACTAAACGCAGGAAACGACCTTGCTATGCCGGGACCTATCGCACCCGATACACTTGAAAATGCACTTCAAAACGGAATATTATCAGAAGATGCATTAAAAATTTCCTCATCAAGAATTGCTAAGCTTGCAAGAAAATATGCTCAGAAACCAAATGGAGATATTTCTGTAGAACAAACAGATAAAACAGCTTTTGATGCAGCTTCTGAAGGAATTATTCTTCTCAAAAATCATAATAATACCCTGCCTCTGACACATTCATCAAAAATATCACTCTTTGGCAGACATTGCGATGATCTTCTTACATGCGGTGAAGGCAGTGCAGGAGTTATAACTACACGAAATATAAAAATGAGTAACGCTCTCTTAAAAAGATTTCAAAGCGTATATCTTAACAGATATGAGTCTGATACTGATACTCTCATCTATGTATACAGCACTCCGGGACAAGAAGGAAATGACCGATATGATATCAGCATCTCAAAAAATGAACTTGAAGAATGTAAAACTCTATTAAACTATGCAGACGAAAAAAATCTTAAAAAAATACTTGTGTTAAATGTAAGTTCCCCGATAATACTTGGTGGTCTTGAAGACAGATTTGATGCTGTTTTCTGTATCTTCCTTCCCGGTATGCAAGGTGCAAATGCTCTTAGTGACTGTCTTTGCGGAAAAATAAACCCTTCCGGAAAACTTCCTCTTACCTGGCCTGCTCAGATAGAAGACACCCCTGCATATCTTAATTTTCCCGGAGACGGTATGCAAGTAAATTACGGTGAAGGAATATTTGTGGGATACAGATGGTTTGACGCAAGAAAAATCTCACCACTCTACCCCTTTGGTCATGGTCTTTCATATACTGCTTTTGAAATATCTTCACTTACAGCTGAAAACAACAATTTCACTGATTCAGTAAATGTTACAGCCACCGTAAAAAACACAGGCAAATTTGACGGAAAAACAGTAATCCAGATCTATATATCTGATATATACAGTACACTTACAAAACCTATACGTGAACTTAAAGCATTTCAGAAAGTATTTCTGAGTGCTGGAGAACAAAAAAACATCACATTTACTTTAAAACGTGATGCTTTTGAAAGCTACGACCCGAATATACACGATTTCACATTTGAAGAAGGCTTTTATGAAATTTCAGCCGGTCTTTCCTCAAGGGATATACAATGTTCCTGTCAGGTTTACGCAGATGTCACTTCAATTTATTCCTACGGTGAAAACACATCTGTAAAAACAATAACAGAAACACCGGAACTTTTAAAAATTCTCGAAAAATTTTTCAAAGAAAACAATCTCCCCTGGTCTGCAATACTCACAAGCTACCAGTATACTCCACAGGACACAATAGGTATGATTCTTGCACAAACAGGTTGCAGTACAGAAAATGCACGATTACTCTACAATGAATTTTCTAAGGTAAAAAAACGATAATACAGTTTTAAACATACTCCGTTTTGGTTTGTTGATACAAACCAAAAATTAAAAAATAATTTGTATACAAATAATAATTGACAAAACAGGTTTGTCGTGATAAACTAAATACAAAGGTTTATCGCAACAAACCTGTTTTATTAATTCAAAAAGGAGGTACCAAATGGACAATTACAAACTTTTCGATGCAGAATACCGTCTTATGTCAATAGTGTGGGAAAATGAACCCATTAACTCCACACAACTTTCAAAACTATGTCTGAATGAACTTGGTTGGAAAAAATCAACGGTTTACAACATGGTAAAAAAACTATCAGAACGAAATTTTCTGAAAAATGAAAATGCAATAGTAACTTCTCTTGTAAATCAGGAAAAAGTAAAAAAATACGAAAGTGAAGTGATAGTAGAAAATAAATTCAATGGCTCTCTGCCGGCTTTTATCGCAGCTTTTCTAAGTGATAAAAAAATCACCGAAAAAGAAGCCGAAGAAATAAGAAAAATGATTGACAATGCAGAAGAATAGGAGGAAAACAATTGATACCCAAAATACTGTCAATGCTTTTTAACACCACTCTTAATGCTTCAATATCCATCATAATCATCTTATTTATACGAATCATCATCAAAAATATGCCTAAAAAATGGAGCTATTATTTATGGCTGGTAGTAATATTCCGATGTCTTTGTCCGGTTATCCCTGAAAGTAACATCAGCATATATAATCTGCTTTCAAAACAACTTACTGAACCGACATATCAAATAAATATTTCTGAATATACCACAAATCATACAGCAACACCCACTCTGCAACAGTTTAATGATAATACAAATACCCCTTATTACATTATTTTCGTAATCTGGTTATCGATACTTTGCATTATAATCACTTACAATCTTGTACTTAATGCAAAATTATCCTCAAAACTTAAATATGCAACCAAACTAAAAAACAACATATATATTTCTGAAAATATATCTTCAGCTTTTACAAGCGGTCTTCTTCCGAAAATTTATTTACCAGATGGACTGTCACGTATAGAAAGAAAATATATAATATTACATGAAAAGACCCATATACGCAGAGGCGATCACATAATAAAATACCTTGCATTCATAACATTATGCATACACTGGTTCAATCCACTCATATGGGTTGCTTTCACCCTTACAGTAAAAGACATGGAACTTTCATGTGATGAAGAAGTAATGAACATAACAAACCAAAAGAAGATATACTCAAATATTCTTCTGAAAAATTCAATCAACCAAAGTTATTCCGAAATATCAATATATTTTGGAAAATCATATGTTAAAGAAAGAGTGAGAAACGTGCTTAATTATAAGAAACCCAGATTTATAGTAAACGTAGTTTTATGCCTATTGGTACTTGGTGTATCAGTTGCACTCGGAACAAATAAAAAAACCACCGCCGCCTCCACAAACACCACCAGCCAGATTGACCAGATAAATGCCGAATAGGCGAACTTATTGTTTACAAAGAGAAGTTAGAGTCAAACGAAAATGCTGTTGATTCTTTTGAAAAACTTGAACATATAAAAAGACAAATAGAAATGCTCGAAAACTCCGATATCAAAGATGAAGATAAAAAGTTCTATATCAATCTATATAATAATGTTGCAGCTGAAATAATCTTCCTTAATGCGAAAGCTGTTGAAGAAGCCATTAATTCAAAATCCGTTGAAGAAGCCTACCTCAGCTCCCAGACAAACTAAAAATTCTTATCATAAACAAAGGTCACCTGAAATCAAGTGACCTTTGTTGTTTTTTATACATCTAAATATCTTTAAAGCATAACTAAAAGCCACGCAACTGCGTGGCTTTCTATTGGCTCCCCCGACTGGACTTGAACCAGTGACACCCTGATTAACAGTCAGGTGCTACTACCGACTGAGCTACGGAGGAATGTATAAAGATATCAACTTTTTTATTGATATCTTTTTTTAAGTGTCGGCATCGATCTATTTTCCCGGGCCGTCGCCAGCCAAGTATTTTCGACGCGAAAGAGCTTAACTTCTGTGTTCGGAATGGGAACAGGTGGAACCTCTTTGCCATAAACACCGACTATCTTTTAAACTGAACTTTCAAACATACTC
>SVNW01000087.1 GCA_015066745.1 Ruminococcus sp.
TATCAGAATCCCGGGTATATAATTTCATCAGAAACGGAGGCAGGCAATTAATGGCATATACAAATGAGCAGCTTAAAGAGCATATAAAAGAGCTTCAGAGTTATCTGCATGGAATATCATATTACAATGCAAGAATTCCCACAGTAATTTCTGACGGGATTTACGGAAATGAAACTCAGACAGCCATAAGAGCCTTTCAGCGTGAATATAATTTGCAGGAAACGGGAAAAGCAGATTTGCCGACATGGAGCAGCATAGTGAGGGTTTACAGAAATAATGTTTATTCACAGGCTGAAACGCTTGATTTGTTTCCGTCTGCGGAGTATATAGTTAAAATCGGTGACAGTGGATTTATAATATATGTAATCCAGGTAATGCTCAGAGTTTTATCCGATGTTTTTGATAATATTGTTTCCCCGGAAATAACAGGGGTGTATAATCAGGAAACAGCAAATGCTGTAATGAATTTTCAGAAGCTTACAAATATGAAACCAAGCGGAACAGTAGACCGTCCGACATGGAATATACTTGTAAAAACGTCGCAAAGCAATCATTTGTAAACAGAAATTCCGCAAAGTTGTAGGGGACGGCGTCCGGGCGTTCACTCATAGGGAACAATAAAAAGTTATGTAATACGGAGAGTTTTCACTCTCCGTATTATTTTGTTTATGACATTTTACCTACATGGGTAAAGTAAATATCGATATTCTGTGATTTTATTCCAGTAATTTCGTCCTTGACTTTTTCATGGATTTCAATCTTTTTAATAAAGGTGTGAAGAATTTCCTGTGAAAGCTCTTTAATATCTGTGTATTTCTTTGCAAGTTCAATGAAGGTTTGTGAGCTGCTTGATTTGGTTTTGATTTCATCAATCACAGTTTCAAGTTCAGATATATCAGCTTCAAGCTGTTTCTTTTCCTCGACATAACCCTGTGACAGAATCTGAAACTGTTCATCTGTAATTCTTCCGAGAGCATTATCCTCATACAGCTTTCGGAATACCGTACTCACTTCAATCAGCCTTTTCCTGTGCTTGTCCAGCAGCTTCTGCTTGTCCCTAAGTTCCTTTTTTAGCTGTGTTTCGGAGTTCTTGTTGATATACTCAGCAAATTCTTCTGTGCGTTCTCTTGCAAACGCTGTAACTCTGCGGATTTCTTCAAGCACAATCTCATATAATACTCTCTCGTTTATCGTATGAATCGAGCATTTTCCTTTACCCTTCTTACGATATCCGGAGCATATAAAATGAAATCGTTCTTTTTTTAATGTGTTCCCCGACACAAAGCACAGCTTGCTTTTGCAGTCGGCACAGAACAGTATTCCTGCAAAGATACTCTTGTAGCCACTTTTGGTGCGTTTGCGTTTTCCGGCTCGTAGCTTCTGTACAATATCCCACGTTTCCTGACTTACGATTGCTTCGTGTGTATTCTCAATCATAACCTGTTGTTCCTTTGGTCTGATACGTTTACGATGGTCTTTGTAGGAGATATTCTCTGTTTTCAAATTCAATGTGTGCCCCAGATAGATTACGTTCCCCAAAATGTCTGAAATTGTCCTTGCACTCCATGAATACGGAAGCTCTTCATTAAGTCCTCTGAGCCTTGTGCCTGTTCTTTTAAATTCATACATGGTCGGAGTATAAATCTTATCATTTTCAAGCACTTTTGCTATCTGAGTAGGTCCTAATCCTTCTGCACACATCTGAAATATCCTCTTTACGATAGGTGCTGTTTCGGGATTTGGTATAATCTGCTTTGGATTATCTGGATTTTTCATATAACCGTAGGCAGGTCGAGTTGCTACTCTTTCACCTCGCTGAGCCTTGATTCTCCACGTTGCACGAATTTTCTTGCTTGTTTCCTTAACATGAAATTCATTAAAGATATTGTAGAATGCCGCCATATCTGTTCCCGGCGAATTTGGATTTGCAGTATCAACATTATCATTGATTGCGATATATCTTACATTGTTTTTGGGAAAGTATTCTTCTGTGTATAGTCCTACATGAAGATGATTTCTTCCAAGTCGTGATAAATCCTTTGTGATAATGACTCCAACTTTTCCGTTATCTACATCATCAAGCATACGCTTGAAGTCGGGACGTTCAAAATCAACTCCTGAATATCCATCATCAATATAATATTGAGTATTGAAAAATCCATGCTCGTCTGCATACTTTTTCAGAATATCCTTTTGGTTTGAAATGCTGTTACTTTCACCTGCAAGCTCATCTTCATGACTGAGTCTGCAATATAAAGCGGTTATCAGATTTCGGTTTGGTGTATTATTCATTCATCAATCCTCCTGTTCTGCTGCCATTTTGCTTCCGTTTAAGCGTGCCGACAAGATACTTTATGTCGGCACAATCGGGAGCAGCGGCTCGCTGTCCAAACCGATTGAGATTACATACAATATATCACAATCGGCTTGGGAAGTCCAGCGATTTACGATAATTTTTCTGCTGCACTTTTGAGCAGAAATTTCAGTTTATCCTCTGCTGTGGACTTCGATTTCATATCAAACACAGAATTGATGTTGTAGACAATCCCGCCGATTGTCTTACTGTGTGTTGTTGTGTAGTTATCCTTGTCAGCAAAGATATTTGTATTTCCTCTTTTTTCTTCTTTCGGCATATTCCTCCGTATCTCCGAATATCTTCGGGTAAAATCTTACTTTACGTCTGAACATTTTTAGATCACTCCGTTCTTTGAATTTTTATTTCATAAGCTTTCGCTTACATTTATTTATTGGGAGAATATTCTTAAAACAATACTTTTGGACTACAAGCAAAAAATCCATTCACTACAAAACCGATTCGTTACGCACTGACTCAAGGACGAAAGGGGTACGGGTTCTCCCGATTAAAGGCGTAGGCGGCAAGCCATGCGCTATGCTTGCTCTCCAAAAGGAGACCATTAGTCGTCCCACATTTTCGGTATAATCAAGTGCGTTTATATCTTCGATTTTTATACGTCCACACTCTGCAAATTAAGGGGTTATTCGGCTTGCAATTGATTTAGTGGTGTAGTTGCCCTATGCGATAACGAAGGGCGAATTTGGGTTTATTCTGTTGTTTTGAACGGCTTTACATTGATTCCTTGTGATGCAAGCTGTTTTCTGAGATTTTCAGCCATCATTGCAATAAAATCATTTCCATCTACAGGGACAGCAAGAGTTGTGATGGCACCTTCATCAACATCAACAGTATTCGAAGATATATCGACGTTTTCAGACTCGTCAGGGACAGCAGGGTCAACAACTTCAGCACACATAATTATGCCGCCACTGATGTCCCTGATTTTTTTAACACCATAAGATAATTGAAATGCGTAACACCTTCTATATATTCTATGTCCGTATTTTTCAAGAAGGTATAAAATATGGCGACATTTATTTTTTGATGTCGGAGACATTTGTTACCGTCACCCAAAACAGTTCTACCGTCACCCGTTTGCAAGTTACCGTCACCCGAGTTACTGCTGTCACCACACTCAAATGACGTAGAATCGACATTCTCAGAATTTCGGGTGCCGGTAGAATTACAAAACACCACCCTCAGCATTCTACCGTCACTACCGTCACCCGAAAAAAATCTTCTAATATATTACCGCTGAGAAATATAAAAAACGAATTGTTTTTATATAAACATAAATTTTGTTTGCAAATTATATTACTTTATGTTAGAATAAGGATAATATTTACATTGGTGGTGAAGTGAATTATGATAAAAATTGCAATTGTTGATGATGATAATATTTTGTGTAGTGAACTTGAACGATATATTCTAAATAGTTGTAAAAGCTTGCAAATCAAACAACATATTGATGTATATTACGATGGAGAAAACTTTTGTCAGGCATTAGAAAACGGAGAATGCTATCATTTATTGTTTTTAGATATTGAACTCGCCGAGATGAACGGTGTAGGTGTCGGTAATTATATTCGTGATCAACTGAAGAATAATCGAATGCAGATTGTATTCATTTCTGCCAAACGTGATTATGCGATGGAGCTATTTAAAATTCGTCCGATGAATTTTCTTGTAAAACCTCTTTCTGCTGACACGATTCATGCGTGTATGCAAAAGTATCTTGAATTATATCCGCAAACTGATTATTTCCGTTGTAAAATCGGTAAAATTCATCATAATATTTCGTACGACACTATTCTTTACTTCGAGAGCGACAATAAAATTGTTAAGATTCATACTGTGGATTCTGTTTTAGATTACTACACCAAATTATCCGATATCGAAAATGTAGCCCCATCGTTTTTTCTTCGGATACACAAATCATATATTATCAATCCAAGATATATTTTACAGCATAGTGTCGACAGTGTGCTTATGACAGATCATAATATATTGGCGATTAGTCGACAATTTCAAAAAAATTTTCGTGAGCAACTGATGAATGCACATTGTGACGGAGGAGAGGAATTGTTTAAATGAGTACTGAAATAATTAATGATATTATATATGGGATTTCAAATTTGTTTCGTATTTATGTATTGTTTCGCTTTTCACAGTTTTGGTTTCAAAAAAGAGAAATACCTTCATGGATAGAATATCTTGCATATATCAGTTATTTTATTCTCAACACAGGATGCTATGTGATTTTTCACAATACTCAATTAAATCTATTGAGTAATATTATTCCGTTCTTTTTAATTACGTTTTTATACAAATCAAAAATGATGACAAGAACAGTAACAACTGTTATGATCTATGCAATCAGTATGGTATGGGATGGGATTATATATGCAGGTGCGCAAGCGTTGTCAATTGATTCAGTAATTATATCAACGGGTATTGCGGCAACACTCATGGTATTTTTGACAGAGTTGTTGGTTGAAAGGCTTATTCGATATAAGCAACACCAAAAAATGCTTGCAATTCATATTTTGACAATACTAACCATCCCTACGGCGAGTATTGTTATTGGCATTTTTACTATGCAACCGGCTCAATTCGAATCTCACCCTGACATGATTGCCGTAGAGTGCTTTTTGTTGTTGCTTATAAATTTCATGGTCTTTGCATTATATGACATGATTGGTAAGATGTATAAGCAACAGAATATGCAGATTGTTCTTCAAAATCAAAACGAGGCATATTCAAATCAGATTGAAATTATGAATATGACGCAACGACAAATTCGGTTTTTAAAGCATGATATGAAGAATCATCTTTCAAAAATCAGTTCACTGGCAAGCCAACACAACTATGAAGGAATTTTAAAATATGTTGCAGAAGCCGAACAATATATAGAAATACATAAAAGCTTTGTTGAAAGTGGCAATACAGAAATCGATAGTATTCTGAATCTGAAACTAAATGAAGCCGATGCAATTGGAACTACAATTCAAACTGAAGTTATGATCCCAACTACACTTCCAATATCAGCCTTTGATGTGAATATTATTTTGGGTAATCTTCTGGATAATGCAACGAATGCTCTGAAACAATGTAAAGATAAACGTTTGTATGTAAAGATTGAATATGAATCCGGTGTGTTATATATTGTGGTAAAAAACACTTTTATTGCACCCTGCGAAACAGCCGTAAAAGAAGGATACGGCACAGGTTTGATGAGTGTGAACAATACTGTAGAAAAATACAACGGTACTATGAAATGTACAAAGCAGGATAATGTTTTCAATGTGAATATAATGATTTATCCGGAAATTATGCAAGTTTCACCTTAAAACTATACTAATTTCGACATATCGAAAAAACACCCTATAAATTATGCTATAATACAAGTGCCAAAAAGAACCAGCAAAGGAGGTACTTGTGATGAAGAATTTTCTGATGAAATATTCCAGTGTGATTGCGGCATTTGCACTTATGGTAACAACAGTTGTTGAAAACTCTGCATGTATTTGGATTACACACCAAGAAAAAATGCCCGAAAATGCCAGAAGACTTCGTAAATTCTAATGTTTCGTGATGTTTCACAACAATTAACGCAGTCCTTAATCGATAATAACACAATTAAGGGCGAAGAACGGGAAATCTATCGTTACGGGATTCAACAAGGGCTGACACTTATACTGAATCTTGTAACAACACTGCTAATCGGCTTGCTCTGTGGTATGGTGTGGCAAAGCGTTGTATTTACTATGATGTATATACCATTACGTAGTTTTGCAGGCGGATTTCATGCAAAAACACCGACCGGATGCTATATATTTTCAATTGTACTGATGTTTGTAGTACTTTTGGCAATGAAATTTGTACCGTTTACACATTTCATTTGCAGCATCATGTTATTCGTATCGTGCCTGATAATAGTATTGCTTGTGCCTGTTGAGGATGGTAATAAACCACTCGACAAAATCGAGCAAAAAGTGTATCGAAAAAGATCGTTGCTGATATGGATATTTGAGTTGATTGCAACTGCTTTGTGTTTATATTTCAACCTAATGTCGCTTGCGACTTGTTTAACACTGACGTTAACGGTAATGGCAGTTATGCTGATACTTGGACAATTGAAAAATATGATGATACAATTATAAGCATATAATAATTTTAAAGGAGGAAAACAATGATGAAAAAAAGGATGAAAAAAGTATTGTTTACGTTTGCAACTATTGCGTCTTTGGCAACGAACGCCGTAGCTTTTACCGCTTCAGCAGAGTCAAATACAAGCATTTTCCATTCGAGAGCTTGCACAGCGGGAAACTGGTGGTCTGGATATGATAATAACGATATACATTCTGTCACTGCTTCAGGAAGTAACATTTACGGCGGAGATGTGCAGTTGTATTTCCATTCAACAACAGTAGGATTACCTAACTCATTTGTTAAATCGACATCAAGAACTGCCGATTTTGAGCTTAAAGAAGACGATGCAAGTTCTAACAATGAAAACGAAATTGCTCGAAAAATTACAGGTCATTTCTCTGTATCAAACGCTGGTTATTATCAAATAACAATTCTATCCTATCCGTATACTAATCCTGCTTGCATAGAATCAAATAATGTTGCTGAGCTTTATATGCGTATGAAAATTAACAGAGTTTCCGGAGATACGAGTGCAAATGTTCCATATGGACTGGTCAGATACCAATTTCATGCAGACTAATTCGTGAAGTTTAAAGCTGCCACTACTTATGGAGTGGCAGCTTTAAATATAACGTCATAATCATTTTTACTTTTCGGATTCGAATTTTAAGAAAATGTCGTCAGGCTCGAATCATATGTTTGTATAGCAATCTCTAAAAAGTATTATTTATATAATTTTATATTGACAAAGGAGATAAAAACTATATGAAAAATTCCAATACTAGCTGCAGTATATTCAAAATCACAACGTTGATGATTTCTTTAACGTGTATTTTTCTGACTGCGGGGTGTAATAATAAAGATGATGACAATTCTAAAGCAGTTGAATGGGACTTTTCAAAGCAAATTTCCCGCCAAATTAATGATGACGGCTGGGTATATACTTTTGAGCATTTTTATATGAAGGAACAAACCGATGATGTTGGGATAATACCTTTTACATTCAGTGGTATAAATCTAAGATATGTATACAATGCTTCCGGGGAAAAGGCTTGGCAGCTCGGCGGCGAAAACAGCTCTGTCGAGGAGAGTGCGGATTTGGAAAAAATTGCAGATTTGCTCGACTATCAAAATCAAACTGTTACACCGGATGACCTAAAACACATTGATGTTGATGACATTGAACTATCCGTTATTGATGAAAATATGTTTGTTGATTTGGTTCACCAAGCACTTGAGGGTGAGCCGCATAAAGAGAGCGATAAATATTTGTTGCCCACATACGCTATCTTAGCTGAACGGGAATTTATCGACAATTACAAATTTCAGATAGGATTTCTTTCCGAATTGGGCTGTGTTGATGTGATTTATATTGATGTTTTATATAGATCAGATGAAGCAAACTGCGGATATATTCAGCTCTCCGATATGATTGATTCAAATTCGGCAAGTGCTGAGCAAATTAGAGCTTTTGATTTAATCAGCGATATATCGCAGGGTATTGCTGCTAATAATGATTTAATGTATAACAAAAATGAAAACAAGCAATCGATAATCGGCAATATTGATTTTTCAAGATTATATAATTTTTTGGAAGACATCGAAAATGATGATTATATGATGTATATAATTGAATAAATTTATCTGTGCCGATAACTTTGTTCTCGGCATATTTTTGTTTATAGGATGATTTTTATGATTATATGTGAAAAAGTTTGCAAAAGCTTTGATGATACTGAAGTTTTAAAATCGTTTGATTATGAATTTAATGATAGCGGTTTTTATTTGCTTTTTGGGGAAAGCGGAAGCGGTAAAACGACGCTTTTGAATATACTTGGAGGTTTTTTGTGCTTTGACAGCGGGAAAATATCAATTAACGGCCAAGCTTTTGAAAAACGTGTTGATAAAGAAGCTTTTGCTGAAATGGTTGATTACATAACGCAGGATGTGTTTTTTGTTGATTTTTTAACCGTACTCGATAATCTGAAGATGCTTTGCGAAGATGAAGAAAAAATCCGCAACCTTGCAGAAAAAGTAGGTCTATGTGAAAAGCTTAATCAATTTCCCGATACGTTATCGGGCGGAGAAAAACAGCGACTTGCAATTGCACGTGCACTTATCAAAGGCAAATCAATTTTGTTGCTTGACGAACCGACAGCGGCACTTGATAACGAAAACAAGCACATGGTTTTCAAGCTGCTAAACAATATAAAGGAAGATGCTCTTATTATATGCTCAAGCCATGACCCGCAGGCGAAGAAATATGCAGATAAAACTTTGGAATTTTTCAAAGAAAGCTCCAAAAGCTCAAATATAGCTTTAAAAGCGGAAAGTTCCGGAATAAACACTGATACGGAAATTAATATAAAAGGCAAGTACAAAAATATGCCTTTAAAGAAAAAAGGAATTTTATCTTTTTTAAAAAGATGGTTTAGCTCAAAGCATCGCAGCAAATTTAACGACGCACTTTTTTGTGTGTTTCTGGTAGCAGCGATTTGTATATGCTCATTTGCAGATACTCCCGAAAATAAAATGAATTCCAATTTTGAATATACTTATAAAATTAATATGCTAAGGCTTGTTACCAAAACAGAGGACAATGCTTTTATAAATAATTTGTCTGCCAATGATGATATACGGCAAATTGTTCTGGAATATGGAATGTCTGTTCCTGTGCCGGTACCCGAAGACGAGGGAATGATTGCTCAGATGCCTGAATATGAGGTTGATGCACCTGTACTTCCTTTTGATGAGGAATTGTTCAGACTATCCGACAAAATCAAATACGGTACATATTTTAAAAATAAAAATGATATTATTATATCATCCGAAATGGCGAATGCACTTATGCCGAACACGCCGCAAAAGCTGATTGGTAAGACAATCACTAAAAATATGTACGGTGTTGGTGATGTAGATTTTGAAATTGTCGGTATTTTTGATGATTTTAATGAGTTTGAAAAGATGTATATGGGTGCGCTTGGTTATTCAATCTCCGACAAAGAGAATTATAATGCCGAAAATTATCAGACACGCTTTTATATAAACAGTGCATTTACAAATGATTATTTTGGAGATAAAAGCTTTCATGCACAGGATTTACAGCGTGGATACACCCTTTATTTTGATTCTTACGAGGCTATGTATTCATTCTATAAGCAAAACTATGACGACTTTTCGTCAAACGGAGTATATATGCATATTGGTATGCGTGCAGGTAAGCTTGCTTCGCTGTTTGAAATGATGTATAAAATGCTTTTACCTATTTCGGTTATGATTGCAATTTTTACAATTTTATTTTATATTAGCACCATAAAGGTTGAGCTTGCATACAACAACAAGTTCATATCGGTTTTTGAATATTCGGGCTACTCGGTAAAATCAGTTGTAAACAGGTTTATTTTGCTTATAGTGTGGCATTTGCTGAAATTGTGCACAATTTCGTCTGTAATTGCCTTTGCAGTCACTTACCTATTTAATTATTTAAATAGTTTGCTTTGCATTTACAGCTTTCAGATGTTTACATACAATGCAAAAATATTGCTATGCTTTGTTTTGATGCTTGTGCTTTGCGTTTTGGTATTTTCGTATATAACATTGCGTAAGGTAAGAATTACAAGTTGGTATGAAAATATAACAGCACAGCGTGATTTGATTTGAGCAAACGGAAGGTGACGGAAAAATATGAAAGTATCAGCAACAGGCATTATAAAAACTTATACGCAACGAGTGCTTGATAATATAGATTATGATTTTGAAGGCGGAAAGCTTTATGTCATAAAAGGAGTAAGCGGCTGTGGAAAAAGTACGTTTTTAAATATTCTCGGAGGTGTTGACCGATGCTTCGAGGGCACAGTCTGTATGGAAGATAACGGAAAAACGAAAGATTCAATGGCGGGATATGTTTATCAATACAGTATGTTGATTTCCTATCTGAACGTACTTGAAAATTTGCTTTTGGTTTCCAATGAAGAAGAAAAGATCAAGAGGCTCTGTGAATATTTTGATATTTCAGATACTATTAAAAAATACCCAAATCAGATTTCGGGCGGTCAGCGTCAGAGAGTTGCAATTGTAAGGGCACTGCTGCAAAACCCGGAATTGCTTTTGTGCGATGAACCCACAGCATCTCTTGATGGTAATAACTCAAAGCAGACAGCGAAAATAATCGCATCGCTTAAAAATACACAAAGGGTGATTATTGTTGCAACGCATGAGGATTATTTCGATGAATATGCCGATGAAATACTGATGATGAACTACGGCACAATAGAAAATGTCATAAAAAATAATGCACCAAAAATCATAAATAAGACGGTTGATATCAGCGTAAACATTGAAAGCTCAAACAAAAAGCAAGGGATTTCTGCAATAACTTACAACATAAGTCGCATAAGTATGCCAAAAAGATTGATAGCCTCAATTCCTTTCATTGTTATGTTTCTGGCTTTGATGCTTGCATCGAGCTTTCAGAACAATTTTAAGAGCAAATATATGGAAGGCTTTAAAAAATCATACCCGATTAACGCTTTTAACATAACCGAACATGAACTTAATCGTTTTGAGCATAATGAAAAAGTGCAGATTTACGAGTATTATACGGCGAATCAAAATAATGTTTTTGCATATTATCTTGCGGATTATGATTATAGTGTTTTTTCAATTGACGGCATGATCGAATACGGGGATTTTCCGCATAATGACAGAGAAATACTCATATCGCATGGAGCGTCAGAGTTGTTTTTCGGACAGAATGTGGATGCTGCTAAATGTATTGGTAAAGCTGTGAATTTTAAGGGCAGGGATTTCTTGATAAGTGGAGTTGTGTATTCGCTCGACAATGTTGAAGCAAACTCGAAACGAAATGCGGCGTTTTTCGAATACCTGTATTCCGATTTTTATTACAACGATATTTCAGTAAATTCAATTTTTATTCCTTATAACAGTATAAAGAATATTGGCGAGCGTAATAATACAAATACATTTAGAGGATACTATGAAAACCTGTTTGATGATGAAAATGCGGTAAAGTTGCTGCGAACTGCAATTATAAACAAAAATATAAACATTTTTGACAAGCAGATTTCGGAGTCGGCATCACTTGTTGAGAGCATATCTCAAATTCTGTTGATTGCCTTTTTAATTTGCTTTGCGATTTCGTGTATATTTTTGAATTCGCAAATACGGATTGAACTGTATTACAGACGAAAGGAAATAGGATATTTGCAGATTTTCGGTCTTTCAAAGAAAAAGGTTTTTTGGATAATTATTATGGATTTTGTGATAAAGCTCATCTTGCCGTTTTTGATTTCGATTTTCACATATTCTGCGGTTGCATTTACAGTTTTTATTGCTGTAAAACAGCTTTTCCTATTCAATGTACAGCATGTTCTGACAGCATTTATTGGTGTTTTTGTTTTCTATTTCTTTTCGGTGGTATTTGCTTTGAAAAGGTTTTTAAGAAAAAATGTACTTGATTTAATAATGAATTGATTATGATAGACCTTATTTACACGAGATGAGATTATTGTGCAGATAGTGTTTAATAATATTACGATTATCTATAGTACGAAAAATCCATGCAGTTCAATATAACTGCATGGATTTAGATTTGTATTCTATTCTGACATTCGTGGCTTACAGATGAAAATATCAGTTGTTCTCAATCGATTTGTTGTACTTCCCTATGGGTGACTGCTACCTCGACGTCCCGCATATTGATTTGAGAGCAAAGGGGACGTAGAGGACCCGTCCCCTACATATACATCATTAATAAGCCGATTTTACACAAGCTTCACATTTACAATATTGCTTTTTTCCAACGAATCAATAAATGTTCTATT
>SVNW01000088.1 GCA_015066745.1 Ruminococcus sp.
CGTAAAAAATCGTTTTTCACTTCGTAACTGTACTGTAAAGGATAAAAACACCGATAAACCGGTATACATACAGACAAAGATTTTCAAAAAATCTCAAAACGATGCACCTGTCAGCGAAGATGCTTTTTCAATATTCCTAAAATCAGAACAGCAGATAAATGAACTTATAACGATGAAGCTAAATCTCTTGGGAATGTTTATAAAACAACATATTTCTTCAAAAAATAATACACCTGTTTCCATATATATATCCGGAAATGAGGCTGCTCATCCCGAATTTATAAAAAATGTCGAAAACGCCATCACCAGATATCATATCCCACCAGAACTTTTGATTTTTGAAATGTGTTCTGAGCACATGAGAGAAAATACAAATAACTTTCTTTATTGCAAAAAAAATATCGAAGAACTTGGGATCAGATGCGCTCTTTCTGATTTTTCCCTCGAAGACGCTCCTACTGCTCTGCTTGAACTTATTAGTTTTGAGTATATAAAAGTCAGATGTGACCTTTTTATGTGGTTTGGAGAATATACAGATATTTATCTGAAAAAACTCAGAAAGCTACATAAAACAGCCATGTTTAAAAATGCTCATCTCATACTTTCATCTGTCGAACCTGTAGGTCAGCATATTCTAGACAATCTTTCAGAACTAAATAACATTGCACTTATTTGTCAGGACAACTGGGAATGATTTTGGTTATAACTATAATTTACACCGTCGCAGATAACTTTTTGCGACGGTGTTTTTATGAATTTGTTTTTAAAAAAAAATTTTCATAAAAATTTTTTCTTATAGGACTATGCAATATTAAAAAAATATATTATAATAGTTAAGTGGGGGCTTTTTACCCTTAATTTTTTTTGAAAACTAAAAAGAAAGGAAATCCATATGAATAAAGTTAAAGTAGTTATCTGCGGAAAAGAATATTGCCTGCAGACAGAAGAAGAACCTACTTATGTATATGCACTTGCAAGAAAACTTGAAAAAAATATTGCCGAAATAGTCGGAAACAATACAAACATATCTGTATACTCCGCGTCGGTAATGATCGCGTTATCAACACTTGATATGCTCAACAAGTGCAATGAAGACATGGACAACCTGCGTGTTCAGATCAAAGAATATGTAGATGAAGCAGGAAAAGCACGTCTCGAACGTGACAGTGCATTAAGAGAAATAGAATCTCTTAAAAAGAAAATATCCGAACTTGAAAAAAATTCAAAGAAATAAGGCAAATATCATGATTGAAATACTTGCACCAGCCGGAAATATGGAATCACTTACCGCAGCCTTAAGATGTGGCGCAAATGCAATATATACAGGCGGAAAAAATTTTTCCGCAAGACAAAACGCCAATAATCTGGACTTCGATGAAATGAGAACTGCCATAGACCTTTGCCATCTGTATAACGCAAAGCTTTATATAGCAGTAAACACTATTATTACGGATAATCAGACCGATGAATTCATCAAAACTATAAAAAAGTATGCTCTCCTCTCTCCCGATGCTTTCATAGTACAGGATATCGGAGCAGCATATATAATAAAAAATATTACCGATATACCGATACACGCTTCAACACAGATGACCATACATTCCATAAATGGTGCAAAAATCGCTCATGAACTTGGATTTTCAAGAGTTGTTATTTCACGTGAAGCTGACCGGGATCTTATAAGAAATATTTCCGATACAGGTATCGAAACAGAGATATTTGTACATGGAGCCTTATGTATGTCTGTTTCAGGGCAGTGCTATATGTCGTCAATGATAGGCTCAAGAAGCGCAAACCGCGGACTTTGTGCCCAGAGTTGCCGTCTGCCTTTTTCTCATAGAAAAAACAGCAATGAACACTGTCTTTCACTAAAAGACCTTTGTCTTGCAAATCATATCGATAAAATAATCGATTGTGGTGTAACATCACTCAAAATCGAAGGTCGTATGAAACGTCCCGAATATGTTGCAGCGGCAGTAACTGCCTACAGAAATGCAGTTGACGGAAAGACACCTGATATAGAAACGCTCAAAGCTGTATTTTCCAGAAACGGGTTTACAGACGGATACTTTACAGCCGAAAAGAAAAATATGTTCGGTATGCGTGACAAAGACGATGTACTTTCATCAGCTTCAGTAATTCCGAAACTTTCAGAATTATACAAAAAAGAACGCAAGATCTCAGAACTCAGCTTTGAGATATCCGTAAAAAAAGATATGCCTGTATCTGTTACGGCATACGACAGTGAAAATAACAAAACCTGTATAACAGGAAATATTCCGCAGACGGCGCTTAACCGCTCTGTCTCAAAAGAACTTGTAGAAAAACAATTTTCAAAGCTTGGTGATACGATTTACAATATCGGAACTATCAGTACTACGATCGATGACGGACTTTCTGTTTCTGCTTCAGAACTGAATGCTTTAAGACGTAGTGCCATAAAAAATATCTGTGATATGAGAACAGCTGTTTTAACCAGGCCTGTAATAAAAGACTTTGTATTTACAAAAGAAGAAAAAAAACATGAAAAAAAAGAAAGAAAGATCAGAATAAGGGTAGAAAACACTGCCTGTCTTGAAAACTCCGATCTTTCCGGTATTGAATATATAATAATCCCCATGCACTGTCTTGGTAAAAATGATTTACCTCAGAATATACAAAAAAATGCAGTAATAATAGAACCACCACGTTTTATCACTGATGAAAATAAAGTAATATCCGAGCTTGCAAAATTACATGATGCAGGATTTACTCATCTTATGTGCAACAATATTTCATATATCAGAACAGGAACTGACCTTGGTTTTACACTGCATGGAGATTTTGGAATGAATATTTCAAATTCTGTCTCAATAAAAAATATTTCCGGATATAATATAGATGATATTACATTATCTTTTGAACTTAAACTTTCTCAGATAAAAAAAATATCACAGGATATTCCCTGCGGAATGATCGCATACGGAAATCTCCCTCTTATGCTTACAGTGAACTGCCCTATCAAAAATTCTGACGGTTGCAGGAAATGTACTCATAAGATCACTGACAGAACAAATCGTGACTTCTACGTAAGATGTTGCTATGATTATACAGAAATATTCAACTCTGATCCGGTTTATCTTGCTGATAAACTTGATGAACTTCCGGATGTTTCATTTATTACGCTCTTTTTTACAAATGAAACACCACAACAGATAAAAAAAATAATAAATGAGTACATATCAGGAGCGGACGTAACACCTTCGGGAATAACACGTGGATTGTACTACAGAGGAATAAAATAAAGATTTATGAGAAAGGATTAAAAAATGAAATTTTCAAAAAAAGGCTTTGTTTTTGCTGTACTGATTATCGGCTCTCTTATTATAGGCGGATATCTCGGTACTCATGTAGACAGTGATATACTTGCATATACAGTATCGATAGGTCTTGATACTGCGGCACCTGCAACACTGGATCTTATGATAATGACTATTTCCTTAGGATTCACATTTGATATAAGTATCGCTCAGATTCTTTGTCTTTTTGTGGCAATAGTTATTTATGCAACAACATCGAAACATATAGATTAAGACATTTTTATCACAACAACATACTCAAATAAATACATATAACAAATTTATCACACAAGAGGAGAATTTCTGATGTTCACAAAGGATATAGGAATAGATCTGGGTACTGCCAATACCCTTGTATATATGAGAGGAAAAGGAATCATAATCCGTGAACCATCTGTAGTTGCAGTAAATACTAAAGATGAACGTGCAAGCTACGTTGGAAGGGAAGCCAAGGAAATTATCGGTAAGACTCCGGGTTCTATTATAGCTGTAAGACCACTTAAAAATGGCGTAATAGCCGATTTTAATATAACAACAACCATGCTCTCTGAGTTTATAAAAAAATCTCTGAAAGGAAAACCTTTTTCCAAAGCGAGAGTCACCATATGTATTCCGTCAGGTGTTACACCTGTTGAAAGACGTGCAGTAAAGGACGCTGCCGAACTTGCAGGCGCAAAAAAAGTATACACCATAGAAGAACCAATGGCAGCTGCGATCGGTGCAGGTCTGCCGGTTACAGAACCTGTCGGAAATATGATAGTCGATATAGGTGGCGGTACAAGCGAAGTCGCTGTTATCTCCATGGGCGGAATAGTAACTTCCCGCTCCATACGAATAGCCGGCGATGAACTTGACAATGCCATAATAAATTATCTCAGAAGAAAATACAATATGCTTATAGGCGAACGTACTGCCGAAGACATAAAGCTCCAGATAGGCTCAGCCTTTCCGGGAGAAGCAGTTGAAAAAATGGAAGTAAAGGGCAGAAATCTTTTAAACGGCCTCCCCGAAAATATTACTATTTCTTCAACAGAAGTACGTGACGCACTTGTTGAACCAATATCAAAAATAGTAGAAGCAATAAAGGTAACACTTGAAAAAACACCTCCTGAACTATCTGCAGATATAATCGAACAAGGTATAACACTTTGTGGTGGCGGTGCTTTACTCAAAGGACTTGATACACTTATAAATTCTGAAACAGGTATGCCGGTGTATATTGCCGAATACCCTCTCGATTGTGTCGCTGAAGGCACAGGAAAAGTTATAGAAAACTATGCAAAGTACGAAGATGCAATAAGCGAGTACGAACCAAAATATTATTGATATTATCGATTGGAGTAGAAAATGCGAGATTTTTTTAAGAGTCTTAAATTCAAACTGATATTATGCTTTATTGCACTGCTTATAGGTATAATGCTTTATGCGGTAAATCAGAGTGGCAGGTCAACAGGAAGTTCAAAAATAATAAATACCATTTCTGAACCTTTTCGTCAGGCATCAACTGCAATTTCAGAAAATATAGGCTCAAAAATCGAATATATTTTTAATTCAAAAAAATATTACAATGAAAACACTGAACTGAAAGAAGAAATAAACAAGCTCAGAAGCGACCTTGTAGATTATGAAAATACAAAAAATGAGCTTGAAGAATTAAAAAAGTTTGTAGGTATAAAAGAAGAGTATGAAGACTTCACACTCTCTCCGCCATGTCGTGTAATTTCATATACTACAAACGATCCTTTCAGCTCATTTATGATAGATAAGGGAAGCGAAGACGGTATATCGCTCCACGATCCTGTTGTTACATCAGCAGGACTGATAGGAACTGTTACCGAAGTTTCAGAAAAATACTGCATGGTGACCACCATACTCTCCCCTGAGCTTTCAGTAGCTGTAAAAGCTCTCGGAAAAGCAGACTCAGGGGTAATGGAAGGAAACGCAAAGTATGCTGCTGACGGATTGTCACACATCATATATATCGAAAAAAACAGCAGTATAAAAGCAGGCGACACAATAATAACCACCGGAAGCAGTGGCATGTTCCCTGCTGATTATCTTGTGGGAACTGTAAAAGAAACAGGAAGTTCATCAAGCGGTATATCCGATTATGCCGTAATCGAACCTTTTGCCGATATACGCAAACTTACAAGTGTGATGGTCGTAACTTCATTTGAAGGAAAAGGTGAAACAAATGGATATTAGACACCTTTCAGCAAGAAGAAAAAGAAAATTTGCTATTATACGCTGGATAATATTTATCCTGTTGATATGGTTTGTATTTATATTTACAACAACCGGAAACTTTATAAAGCCAAATCTTCTTATACCGCTGGCTCTCTGCATTTGTGTGCGTGAAGATGCACTTGTCAGTGCCATTCTCGGTATCTCCTGCGGATTTCTTATCGATACTGCGTTTGGTAAGATCGATGGTTACAATGCTATTATTCTTATGATAGGTTGTGTCTGTACATCGCTTCTTTTTACGCATCTTCTCAGAGAAACTTTCATAAACATAACAGTTATAACACTGCTGTATTCAGCAATACATTTTTTCCTTGATTATTTCTTCTACTATATGATCTGGGAATACGAACAGAATAATGTAATATTGTACAAATATGTGATTCCGGAGTTTGTGCTGACATCAGTATCACTGTTTCTGATTTATCCGCTTGTAAAATTAATAAGAAATCACTTTACTCTCCGGAAAATGCACACCCTAAATGAAAATCAAGCTCTTATAAAGGATTAAACTATGAATACTTTCACAGACAGATTCAGAACTACATTGATAGTATGCGGTGTACTGGTCGCCGCTGTCGGCGGAAGCATAAAACTAATGAAAGTGCAGGTCGTTGATAAAAATATCTACACTAAGGAAGCTCCGTACACATATACAGTGGATCAGACAATATTTGCAACACGAGGAGAAATAGAAGATGTTACCGGTACACCTATCGTAGCAAATAAGCTCGGTTTCAACGTCACCATTGAAAAAGCCTCTTTCCCTTCTGATAATCAGAAAGGAAATGAAGTGATCCTCAGACTTGCCGAATTTCTTTTATCCGAAGGATACACCTACAATGATTCTCTGCCTGTAACCACAGATGCACCGTTTGAATATTCAGATGCCACCGAAAATGAAATATCAAGACTCAAATCAACTATCAGGGTAAATGTATATGCAACTGCAGAAAACTGCATAGACAAACTTATTGATGATTATGATATTTCAGAAGAATATACACCACGTCAACAGCGAATCATCGCAGGAATACGTTACGAAATGATAATGCGTGATTTTTCGCTCAGCAATGTATTTACACTCTGTAAAGATGTAAGTAAAGACTCTGTTTCAAAGATAAAAGAAATGAGCCTTGAATTGCCGGGAGTTGAAATAGCCGAAGACGCTATACGTACAAATCCCGTTGTCGATGTTATCCCTCACGAAATAGGAACCATAGGACCTATCTATGCTGAAGAATACGACGAATTACGTGCTCAGGGCTATATTTTGAGTGACTATGTAGGAAAAAGCGGAATAGAAAAAGGAATGGAAAGTTATCTTAGAGGAAAAAACGGAACACGTGAGATCACTGTTGCCAACTCAACTGTTATATCATCAGAAATAACAGAACCTGCCGTTCCGGGAAATACAATAAGACTTACCATAAACAATAATTTTCAGCGTGAACTCCAGAAAACTCTTGAAGACTTCATAAAGTTTGTAAATGAAGACCCCGAAAGAGATGAAGAGAAGGCGCTTTCCGAATCAGGTGCTATTGTAGTTCTTGATGCTAAAAACAATGATGTTCTCGGACTCGCAACTGCTCCGACATATACACTTGACGACTATATAGAAAATTATTCGGAAGTTCTCAACCGTGAAGGTACTCCCCTTTTAAACCGTGCAACTGACGGACTTTACCGTCCGGGTTCTACCTTTAAAACAGTAACCGCTACAGCAGGTTTAAACGAAGGCTTTATCACTCCGTATTCGACATTTTACTGCGGTACGGCATATAACTTCTATGATATAACAGTTTACTGTACAGGATATCATCAGAATATTGCGGTTTCTGAAGCAGTAAGAGTATCATGTAACATATTTTTCTATGAACTCTCCAGACTTCTCGGAATTGACAATATCATAAAGTATGCAAACCTTTACGGACTCGGTACTCATCTCGGACTTGAAAGCGGTGATTCCGAAGGACAGATCGCAGGACCTCAGACAGCTGAAAAACTTGGTGTCACATGGTATTCAGGCGAACTTCTTCAGGCTGCTATAGGACAGTCAGAAACAAGGGTAACACCGCTCCAGATGGCTGTACAGGCGTCAACTATCGCCAACAGAGGCGTAAGATATCAGCCTCATCTCGTTGACAGCATATACGATTATCTCGGAAATCTTGTTGACGACGTAGAACCTGTAGTAGCAGAAACTATTCTTACAAACTATGACTATGTTTACAGCTCGATCATTGAAGGTATGATAGGTGCTTCTCACAATACACCCGATGGTGAATTTTCACTGAATAACCTGGGCTATGATGTAGCAATAAAAACAGGTACTCCTCAGACAACATCAAGCAAAGACACTGATACCACTGTTATCGGATTTGCCCCTGCAGACGATCCTGTTATAGCGTTTGCCGCAATAATAGAAAACGGAGAAAATTCAAAATACCTTGTAAGAAAAATCATTGATTTGTATAACAAATATTATGGTAATACAATAAGCTGATATTATCACTATTTTAACGCTGTATACTATACAATCTGCACAAATCAAAATAAATAAATCGTGTATTGTCACAATCTTAGAAATAAATAAAAAAATAACTTTGACAAAACCGTTATTTATGGTACAATATAATTATGTAGATTATTAATATGGTACGCTTGCACATTTGCGTGCCATACATAAATATACATCGGAAAACTCAGACTACTTGTCGCATTTTAAAATTTTAACCAGAAAGGAATAAACAATATGACAATAGCTTTAATTGCACACGACTCAAAAAAAGAACTTATGGTTCAGTTCTGTATCGCTTACTGTGGAATTCTTTCCAGAAACAACTTATGTGCAACCGGTACTACCGGAAAGCTGGTAAGCGAATCAACAGGTCTTGATATCAAGAGATATCTCAGCGGTTCACAAGGCGGTGACCAGCAGATCTCATCAAGAATCTCTTGCGGTGAAATAGACATTCTCCTCTTCTTCAGAGATCCTATCACACCAAAGGCTAACGAACCAAACGACATAGAACTTCTCAGACTATGCGACGTTCACAACGTTCCGGTAGCTACAAATATCGCTACTGCAGAAGCACTCATTCTTGCTCTCGAAAGAGGCGACCTTGACTGGCGTGCATACGGTACACCGGAATTTTAATCAATATTTTCAGGCTAACAAAAAGGAGTTTTTTTTAAAATGGCTTTAATAGTTCAGAGACCACTCGGTACAGCAGACGTAACACCTGCCGAAATACACAAATGGTACACTGTAGAGCAGATCGCACAGGATACAGCTCAGTCTTACGGATTTAAGGAAATACGTTTTCCTACTTTTGAAAACACCGACCTTTTCCTTCGTTCTGTAGGCGAAACAACTGACGTTGTGCAAAAAGAAATGTATTCTGTTATCGCAAAGGAAAGTAAATTTACACTCAGACCGGAAGGTACAGCAGGCACTATCCGTTCAGTTATGCAAAACGGTATGTTGAACGATGCTCTTCCTCAGAAAGTTTTCTATATCACATCTTGTTTCAGACATGAAAGACCTCAGGCAGGAAGACTCAGAGAATTCCATCAGTTCGGTGCTGAAATGATCGGAAGTTCTTCACCGTATGCCGATGCTGAAATGATAATGATGGCAGACAATTTCCTTAAAAATCTCGGACTAAAAAATATAGAACTCAATATAAATTCTATAGGCTGTCCAAAATGCCGCAGCAACTATCATAAAGCACTCAGAGCATTTTTTGAAGAGAAAAAAGAGGAACTTTGCGAAACTTGTCATAGCAGACTTGAAAAAAATCCTATGCGTATACTTGACTGCAAGAGCCCGATATGTTCGGGTATAGCCAAAGACGCTCCTTTGATTTCAGACTATCTCTGCGAAGAATGTTCATCACACTTTGAAAAACTCAAAAACATTCTTGACAGCATGAACATAAAATATGTTGTAAATCCTAAAATAGTACGTGGCCTTGACTATTACACCAAAACCGTTTTTGAATTTATAACAACAGATATCGGCGCTCAGGGAACTGTATGTGCCGGCGGAAGATATGACGGTCTTGTTGAACAGCTCGGCGGTGCTCCGACACCTGCACTTGGTTTTGCAGCAGGACTTGAACGCCTTATCATGACAATGGAAAAACAGGAATGTGCTTTCATGCCTTCCCAGAAGTGCGACCTCTATATAGTAACTATGGGAGAAAAAGCTCTTGACTTCGCTGTTTCTCTTGCAAACTCTGTCAGAGATGAAGGACTTATTGCTGAATATGACCTTATGAACAGAAGTCTTAAAGCACAGATGAAGTACGCAAATAAAATAGGTGCTGATTTCACTGTTGTTATCGGTGACAATGAAATCGAATCAGGAAAAGCAAACCTCAAAAACATGGCTACAGGTCAGCAGACCGAAATAGCTCTTGATGAAAAATTTGCAGAAACATTTTCTATTCAGTCAATTTCCCTTGAACTTGAAGGCGAAGAAAATCTTTTTAACTAGGAAAGGATAAATTTTAAAAATGGCAGATAATATGAACGGCCTTAAAAGAACTCACTACTGCGGTGAAGTTGAAGGCATCGGAAAAGAAGTTGTAGTAGGCGGTTTTGTACAGAAAATAAGAGATCTCGGAAACCTTATCTTTATCGATCTCCGTGACAGAACAGGTATCGTACAGCTTGCATTTAACGACAATACAGACAGAAGTATTTTTGAAAAGGCAGCTTCATGCCGTTCAGAGTTTGTACTCATGGCAAAAGGTACTGTACAGGAAAGATCAAGTAAAAATCCTGATCTTAAAACAGGCTCTATCGAAATAATAGTAACAGATCTGAGAATACTTGCAAAGGCTCAGACAACTCCTTTTGAAATTCAGAATGAAACAAAGGTAAACGAAGAATTAAGATTAAAATACAGATATCTTGATCTCCGCCGTCAGCCTCTCCAGCAGAATATAATGATGCGTCACGAGATAGCAAAAGCGGCAAGAGAATATTACTATAAAAACGGTTTTATCGAAATAGAAACACCTATGATGATGAAATCAACTCCTGAAGGCGCAAGAGACTACCTTATCCCTTCAAGAGTTCACAACGGTAAATTCTACGCTCTTCCTCAGTCACCACAGATCTACAAACAGCTCCTCATGATCTCAGGCATGGACAAATACATTCAGCTTGCAAGATGTTTCAGAGATGAAGACTTAAGAGCTGACAGACAGCCTGAATTTACACAGATAGATATAGAGATGTCATTTGTTGACGTTGAGGATATCTTAGAATCAACAGAAGGTTTTATCTCATACCTGTTTAAGACTGTACTCGGCAAGGATATTCCTACACCGCTTCCACGTCTTACTTACACAGAAGCAATGAACCGCTACGGTTCAGATAAACCTGATACCAGATTCGGCATGGAAATCACAGACCTCTCAGATGTCGTAAAATCATGCGGTTTTGGCGTATTCACATCTGCAATCGAAAACGGCGGAAGTGTACGCGGTATAGTTGCAAAAAATGCAGCAAGCGTACTTACAAGAAAAGAAATAGACAAACTCACCGAATCAGCTAAGGGAATCGGTGCAAAGGGTCTTGCATATATCAGATGGGTTGATGACGCTCCGACATGCTCATTCTCAAAGTTCATGACAGAAGATGAACTTTCACAGATACTCAGCACTCTCGGTTGCGAAAAGGGTGACGTTGCACTTATCGTTGCTGATAAGAACAAAGTTACACTCCCTGTTCTCGGTGCTCTCAGACTTACAGTTGCAAAGAAGCTCGATATTATTCCTGATACTTTCAACTTCCTCTGGATCACAGAGTTCCCATTCTTCGAATACGATGAAGAAAGCGGTTCATGGCTCGCTATGCACCACCCATTCACAATGCCTATGGATGAATGTTTACAGTACCTCGACACAGCTCCTGAAAAAGTATTTGCAAAAGCATATGACCTTGTTCTCAACGGTGTTGAATTGTCCTCAGGTTCTATTCGTATAACAGACTACGAGCTCCAGCAGAAAATGTTCAGAGCACTCGGTCTTACAGAAGAAGAAATCGAAGCAAAATTTGGCTTCCTCGTTGAAGCATACAAATACGGCGCACCACCTCACGGCGGTCTCGGCATAGGTCTTGACAGACTCTCCATGATAATGTGCGGTTGTGACAGCTTACGTGATGTAACTGCATTCCCTAAGGTACAGAATGCAAGCGAACTCATGTCAGAATGCCCATCAGTTGTTGAAAAGGAAAACCTCGATATACTTGGCATTCAGTTGATTGATAAAGAGTAAAAACTTAATCCCTGTTTCTTATTGCAGAAGCAGGGATTTTATTTATATATAATAAAATAAAAAAATATAAATATTTATTCAAAAAATAAATCCTCTGTCTTATACAAAACAGAGGATTTATATTATATTGTGTCGGCATCGATCTATTTTCCCGGGCCGTCGCCAGCCAAGTATTTTCGACGCAAAAGAGCTTAACTTCTGTGTTCGGAATGGGAACAGGTGGAACCTCTTTGCCATAAACACCGACTATCTTTTAAACTGAATTTTTCAAACATACTCTTACTTCTACTCTACAATCATTCTTTCCATACTCTAGGAAAAGCCCTCGACCGATTAGTACTCGCTAGCTTAACGCCTCACGACGCTTACACTCTGAGCCTATCAACCTCT
>SVNW01000089.1 GCA_015066745.1 Ruminococcus sp.
TGTTTTGTACGGAACTGAAGATGAGCTTTTAAGTGGGGCAGGCGTAGACGGTTGGAAACGTTTTGCTCAGAAAAACTGTGATATTCATTCTTTTTCGGGCGGACATTTTTATTATAATGATAATAAAAAAGCTGTCTGTGAGCTGATTTCCGGAAAACTTTTATAAAAATTAAATTTTATAAACGGAGATGTGAGTTATGACAAAGAAAAAAATAATCATGTCAATAATTATTGCATTGATATGGCTTGCTGTTGGTATAGTAATGATAGTGTCAAAAGGTGATGTAAAAGGCAGTATATTTTACTTTGCAATGGCACTGGCATTTGGAATTGTACCTAATGTAATGGCAGGTAAGAAGAAATAATCTGATTACAAAAATGGAGAATATCATCTCAGATTTATCTGAGGCGGTATTCTCCTTATTTTTTTATGCTTTCTTTTTCTTGATCTGTCTGCACAGCCCGACAAAAGGGAAAAATCCGAAAACAAATTGACACCAGCATATTACAAGCGGTATCGACCACCAGAAACTTTCAAACAATCGGGAAAGTACAAATACAACAGCAAGTATTATTCCTGTTACAAGTGCATATATACCAAATTTATGACGTTCTTTTACAAGAAGTTCAAGTTCGGATTCGGTGTCGCTGAAAATGTCCGGAGTACCGGGCTTAGCACGAAAGATATGCATTCCTTTTTCTTTTATAACAGGTGTCCAACCGCATTTTTCATAGGTGATGTACATATCTTCCGATATATCGTCGTCTGTATTCAGTGTGTATATATATTTTTGTGGTTCTCCTTGCTCAAAACGGTACATAAGACCGCCCTGATCTGTAAGATGCCAGCCTTTTTCGCTCATACTGCTAAACATCTCCATGTCTTTTTCGGGATTTATTGCAAGACCGTGTCCGAGTTTGTATTTATATTTAGCCATTGTCGTTTCCTCCTAACATTTTATCTGCAAGTTCCATTGTGTACTTACGGCGTTTGTAATCATTATTAAGAATATCTGAACCTTGTTTAGTTATGGTGTAGAGAATCTTATCTTCGCTTTTTTGTTCTGATATCCAGCCGGCATTTTTCATTTTTTTAAGTGTAGTATACATAGTTGCAGGTCCGATAACCACTTTTCCGTCAGTCAGCTCGGAAAGTTTCTGCATGATACCGTATCCGTGAACAAGGCTTAGCATTGTCAGCAGTATAAGGAATATACTGTCGGTCAGCTCGCCGGATTCATAAGGGCTTGTTTTTGCCAAGTATATCACTCCTTGCGTTGCGGTTTTGTTATATTGGTATATCCATGATAGATATAGTGTAGCATATCCATCATGGATATGTCAATAGTATTCTTATTTTTTGTGGGGATATACAAAAATGGTGTATCAATTATGGATATAGTGTGAAACTACAACAATGTAAACCTATTTTTCTCAAATTCGATCATACCTTCGTCACGCATTTTGCAGAGTTCATTTGACATGGCACTGCGATCAACGGACAGAAAATCTGCAAGTTGCTGGCGGTTAAACGGAATGGAAAAGGTGTTGTTTTTGTGTTGTCTTGCTTCTTCGGAGAGATATGCTATTAATTTTTCTTTTGTGGTGCGTTTTGAAATAAACATTATTTTTTTGACAAGTTTTCTGTTTTTTTCGGAAATTGCAAAAAATAAGTTGCGGATCACTGTTGTGTGAAATCTGCACGCAGAGGAACAGACTGTAAGTATTTGTTTTACGTCAAAGAAAATAACAGCGGAATCTTCGGTGGCAAGTACGTCATTTGTCAGCGTTCCGCTTTTGGGAGTGGCATATGCTTCACCGAACATTTCTCCCGGGAGTATCATATTTATAATACTGCGGTTGCCCCAGTAGTCATCACACTGAATGTTAAGTTTGCCTTCTGCAAGCACCAGAATCTTGTCTAGAGATTCGCCTTGCATCAGGATAAATTCGCCTTTTTTGTATGTTTTAAGTTCTGCACGCAGGCAGGGAAGCATTGCAGTTATTTCTTCTTCGCTTATTTCTGAAAAAAGCTGGGTTTTTTTAAGTATCTGAATATATTTTTTCATATTTTCCTCATTTCTGTTGTAAATACAACCGACCGGTTAACGGTTATTATATTATAATTATATCATAAAATCAATCAGATAATTTTGAATAATAACCGGAGGAATGTGTGATGATAAGAAGAATCATAAAAATAGATGAGGAAAAATGTAACGGATGTGGTCTTTGTGCAAAGGCTTGCCATGAAGGGGCAATAGAAATGATAAACGGAAAGGCAAAGCTTACCCGTGAAAATTATTGTGACGGTCTTGGTGACTGTTTGCCTGCCTGTCCTACCGGCGCAATAACTTTTGAAGAACGTGAAGCTCCTGCATATGATGAAGCGGCTGTGCTGGCAGAAAAACAGAAGAAAGCAGGGAATGTCCTTCCTTGCGGTTGCCCCGGAACGCAGTCGAAGATGATAAACCGTGAAACAGTGACCGATGTTGCACCTGCTGTAAGTCAGCTTGGGCAGTGGCCTGTTCAGATAAAGCTTGTTCCGGTAAATGCACCTTATTTTGAAAATGCAAATCTTCTTGTGGCGGCAGATTGTACAGCTTTTGCATATGGAAATTTTCATAATGAGTTTATACGCAACCATATTACACTTATAGGTTGTCCTAAACTTGATGAAGGGGACTATGCGGTGAAGCTTACAGAGATTATTTCAGGGAATAATATAAAGAGTGTGACTGTTGTAAGAATGGAAGTGCCTTGTTGCGGAGGCATCGAAAATGCTGTAAAACGTGCATTGCAGGTAAGCCAGAAATTTATTCCGTGGCGTGTGGTTACGATTTCTACGGATGGGAGGATATTAGAGCTGTAAGATGTAAAAAAATAATCTGCTCTGAAAATGGTGGTTTTTCATTGTTTTCAGAGCAGATTTTGTATTGACAAATTTTAAATCATGTAGGTTTTGTTAAATGTCAACTTTGCAAACATCAATGATGAAATATATGATATAAAATAACCAAAAAAATAAAGGTATTGCGACAAAATTTGTGTAAAAAATCAACCTTTTCTGTAAATCGTGGGTTGTAAAAAATTCATTGATATGATATTCTAAAACAGGATACTTAATATTGGGTAAATGATATGTTTATTTGTACGCTGAAACTGATAAAATCAGATCAGAAACTCAATATTTGACAGAAAGGAATGATTGTAAAGTGAAAAAGGAAATTGTAAAGTCAAAACATCGGTTGACAAGTATGCTAAGTCTAATTATAGTACCGGTACTCATTATTAATATGGGTATCATTAATGTGACTAAAGCAGAAGCTGTAGAGATTATCAGAAGATTTATCTATGTTGCTGAAAACGGTAATGATTATACCGGTAACGGTTCTTCGTCAAATCCCTACAGATCAATAAAAAAGGCGGCTGATCAGGCGACAGCCGGAACAACTGTTCTTATACGTCCCGGAACATATATTGAAGATGATATACGACCTAAGGAATCGGGGACAGAAGATGCCATGATCGTATTCAGACCTGAAAAAACGTCAGATATGGGTAAAGTAATTATCAAACACAAGGATATTTTTGACGGTTCAACTGTTACTTCGGAAGTAAGGGCGCAGTGGCTTAAAGATACGGGCTGGAAGGAAGAAGAAGTACAGCATTACGACAATGCAGGTATTGAATATTCGATTGCGGCAAGAAAAAATGAGCTGACAGATGTTTTTAATCTTTTTGGACGTAACTATATCTGGATCGAAGGATTTATATTTGAAGATTACAAGTATGCACGAAGTACTATCAATATAAAAGGCGACGGAAATGTTGTTATCAATAACCAGTTTAAAAATATAGGCTGTGTATACAATGCACCATGGACATGGACTTCTCAGGGGGTAATTCGTCCTGATGTAACTATACCTGTTGCCGGAAAGAAAAATGTTATACGAAACAATTATTTTCAGAGTGTTTATGGTGAAACATTAAGTTATGACAATAACGCTAAGGACTGTATTATATCTGAGAACACATTTATAGGTGCAATAGGTAAAAATGCCGGTGCGGGCGGTTCGGAATCGTCAACACTTGGAGGAAGAGCAGATGGTAACAGGAACAACGCTTTTGCATTCAATTATTCCGGAGGTTCGGTAAATGGCGGTACTATATGGCTTGATATAAGTGTAAGAGATTTTACTGCAGTAAGAAACGTTGCACATAATACTGCTTATTTTATGTTCAACGAATCAGAATGTACAAGAAACTGGGCGTATGAAAATATAGTCTATAACAAACCGCTTGATGCAAACAAGCGTATGCCGGTGGATTCTGAATATTTTATGAATTTTCCTGCACAGCGCATAGAAACAGGACTGTTTTCTGCGTTTTGGGATACAGGTTCGACATGGGATGCAAGATGGATAAATAACGTTACTTATAATCTGAAAAACGGTATTTCTCTGGACAGATCATGGAACAATGAAGTAAGAAATAATATTGCCTATGAAGATGAAAACAGTATGTACAACAGTAACGATACACTTGGTATTCTTATAAAGGAAACAAGTATAAACGGTTTTCATTCATGGCACGGAATAGACCTTAAAGGCGGAGGTTCACATATTATAAGAAATAATCTGTGGTATTCTACAAGAAAACCAAAGTACGTCAGATATATGGATCCGTCACAGCCTGCAATTACAGTTGATGATTTTAATGCACAGATAAATTCGGAAACTGAACTTGCAAAAGACCCTATGTTTAAAAATGCCGCTGAAGGTGATTTCAGACTTAAATCAGGCAGTCCTGCTATAGGCACAGGTGATAATGGTGTTGACAGAGGCGCATATGCTGTATATCCGAAAACAGATGTTGGTTATAATAAAAATCTTGGTCTGACAGAGGACATAAACGTTAGCTTCGGTGAGCTTAATTCTTCTGCAAAGCCGGGAGATATAATTGAACTTGAACTGAAACTCAGTATGCCTGCGTCATCAAAAATGGCATTTGAAGTAATTCCTGTTGCAGGTGACGCACAAATAGATAAGGATTTTAGCTTTACAGACAATCCGAATGTTACATTTAATGCCGGTGAATCAACTAAAACAGTACGTGTAAAGATTCTTGAAGGCTATGACCTTGATCAGCTTCTTGTTTTTCGTATAAATCCTGTCGGAACAACTAAAACAGAGGCTGTTGGTGCAAGAGATATGCACCTTGTAAGAATACACAGAGAAGAAAAACGTGTTCTGGTAATAAATAATGTGGGTGACCGTATGGGTCAGTCAATAGTTGAATACTATAAACCGGGTGAAGTAGTAACGATTGATGCCAAAACAAGAGAAGGCTATACTTTTGATTTCTGGCAGGTAGGTATTGATGCTATGGAAGTGACACCGATAAGTGAAAATGGTTCACGTTCTACATTTATCATGCCTGACTACAATCAGAGAATACAGGCAAAATGGAAGCTGAATGGTCCGGTAGTAAATGTAACAGGAATCAAACTTAATAATGAATCACTTTCCTTAAATGCCGGTGATACATCGATGATAACAGCTACAGTTTCTCCTTCTGATGCTACTGATAAAGTTGTGATATGGACTTCTTCAAATCCACTTGTGGCATCAGTTAATAGCAAAGGTGTTGTAACAGCATTATCAGAGGGTACAGCGGAAATTATTGCAAGAACGCTTGAGAACAGCGACAAACAATTTACTGCAAAATGCAAAGTTACTGTTAGCGGAACAATTTCTTCGGATAATGATATTATTGAAGCAGAAGACTATAATGTGCAGTCCGGTATTGACGTTGAAAATTGCAGTGAGGGCGGACGTGATGTGGCATATATTGAGAATGGAGATTATATCGGATTTGAAGATGTAAACTTCGGAAGAGGTGCTGAATCGATACGTTTCCGTATTGCTTCATATAGTGGCGGAGGTACAATTGAAGTACGTCTTGGTTCTGAAAGCGGAACATTGATTGGCAGTATGGACGTAAGCGGTACAAGTGGATGGCAAAACTGGGCAACTCAAAAATGCACAATCAGGAAAACGACAGGTGTAAATGATGTATATTTTATTTTCAAAGGTGAGAGCGGTTATCTGTACAATCTCAACTGGTTTGCGATAGATTATCCCTATGAAAATGATAATCTTTCAGGTGACTGCAATCTTGACGGTTTTGTAAATATCACCGATGCAGTAATGCTTCAGAAATGGCTGTTGTGTGCAAGTGATAATCTTACAAGCTGGCGTAATGCAGATATTTGCAAGGATAATAAAATTAATGTAATTGACTTCTGTCTTCTTAAAAATATGTTGATTGAAAAGTAAAATAATAAAAAATCGGGCAGGTTGCTAATCATTAACGGTTAGACTCCTGTCCGATTTTAACTATTTTCAGCAAGAATTCCCCTACCTCTAAGGTGGGGGATGAATTTTACAGAGGCATCTGTTGTGAGCATAAAAATACACTTGATGAAATAGCCTTCTGATTTGGCTTTTTCAAGAATATCTAATTTGTATCGAGATGAGAGAACTGTTTCAAAGGCAAAAAAATAACTCACAAACACTATACAAGCATTTGTGAGTTATGATTTAGTGACCCGTACGGGAATTGAACCCATGATTCCGCCGTGAAAGGGCAGCGTCTTAACCTCTTGACCAACGGGCCATAATAATAGCGGCAGTGGGATTCGAACCTACGACCAATCGGGTATGAACCGAGTACTCTAGCCAACTGAGCTATGCCGCCATGTGTTGTCGTTTAATGTGATAACCACAAGCGACTTTATCATTATACACCATTAATTTTGATTTGTCAATACTTTTTTGAAAAAAATTTTTAGAAATTTTAAATGTAAAATTTTCCTTAAAATTATATTTGCAAGTAAAATGTTGCAAGAGAATCATTTACATAAAACAGTACAGATTTTAAGGGGATTCACAACTTTGTGGGTGAATGGCTCGTGCGTAGTGTCATTTCCGATAAATAGATAATCGCACAATGTCACGTTAACAGCATCTAAAAAATCGTGAATATGTTCCACGTGGAACATTTGCATATCTGTATAATAGAACTGCCTGTCAGTGCTGATAAAAGTTGCTGACAGGCAGTTGTTGTCTCTTTCCTTTGTTGTCGTCTCTTTCTTTTGTTTATATATTTTATGTTTTATGCCAGAAGATAGTCTTCAGCAATTTCTTTTACAAAGTCTGGTGAAACAGAGTTTCTTATAAGTATTTCGATAAAGTCTATTGCATTTTCTTTTACTGTAGTGAAGTTTCTGAGAATAACTTCAGAATTTTTATTGTTGTCCTTTACCGATATTCCATATGTATTTATGCTTGTTTCTTTATTTTCCTCTGCAAAAGCACTGTAGATAAGTTTTGTGTTTCCAAGACATTCGTTATAAATAATACTCATTATGTTTTCCTCCAAGATTTTTTATTACCGTTTTGGTATGTTCTTATTATATAATATTGATTTTCAAATTACAATAGAAATATCCTAAGAGGTAATAAAACACCCCGAAATGCACGAAAAAGTAAAAAAGTGGTCGAACAATGTCTTTTTAACTATTTTCAGCAAGAATTCCCCCACCTCTAAGGTGGGGGAGGATGTCACAATGTATTTTTATAGTTAAGTCAGAGCGTCAATATGATTCTGAATTGATCTGAGTCGGTTTACTGCTTTATCCGAAATTCTTTCCATAGAGAAGTTTTCATCGGAAACATTTATCAGAAATCCGTCATTTACCATTACATACAGACTGTTTGCCGTTCCGTCATAACATACATATACCTGTTCATCAAGTTTGAGAAGATCTGTTATATACTGAAGGCGTTCGGGTGTTATGACAGTAGAAAGATACGATTCATTGTCTAAAAATGTTCTGAATGATTCGTCAAAATCAGGGTAATCTGTTTTGGCTTTTAGCATATCTTTTTCTGGTTTGAGAGAAGCTTTCTTTGATGTAAACTGTATACGGTATGGTCCGAAGAGTTTGTCGCTTTGAAATTTTACCAGATATCCTTTGAAAAGTGTATGTGGGTCATTGTCAGAGTCGTAGTATACTATTTCTATATCTGAATATCTGAAAGATATATCTTTGTATGTACCGGCAATAAGGTTTTTTGAGTAAAATTCTTCACTTTTTAGCTTACGTGCTATATGAGTGTTTAAAAATTCTTCTTTTGATATTCCGTAATCAGGGGTGTATCCGGCATCAGGGAATACAGAATTTATTATCTGAAAGCCGTCAACATCTGCAATGAGTTTTGTTTGCTGACCTTTCAGAGTAATTGAAGCTACTGTTGAAATAGCCAGTAACACCAAAGACGGAAAAGGCAGAAAATCGAATAAAAGTGAAATCAGTGCAAAAATTCCTGTCGGTTTTATATATACAGTAAGGATTTTGGTTATAAATGACAGCACAAATAATGTAAGACTGATTTTTTTGAGTTTGTTCCATGTTTTCCTTTTTTCTATTATTGGTTGTGAAAGCTGTGCTGAATTTCTGACAAGATGTGTACTGTCCTACATGAAAATATTTCTCCTTTAGATAGTTTTTTACATAAGTGAAATTATGTGTTGCTCGATTGAATGAAGGCGTTCTAACGCTTTTCTTGTTGTGTCCTGCATATTGCCGTCAGAAGAAGGGGCTTTTATAAGTTTTTTCCCTTCAAGCATGATATACATACTGCTGGCCGGACCATCATAAAATATGCACATTTTTGGACTTTTAGTAAAAAGGTTTAGTATATAGTTTATACGTTTTTCAGTGACGATATAAGCAGAATCATTTTCGCCGTTTGAAAGAATTTTGAAATTATCATCAAACAGTGAAAAATTTGTTGTGGTGCGTATCGGAAATTTTGACAGTTTGAAGTTGAATTTTTTCGAAACAAATGCCACACGGTGAGATCCTGCGAGTTGCTCGCTTTGTACTTTTATAATGTGACCCTTGAACGTTTCACAATCTCCGTTTGTCATATTCAGGTCTGAGTATCTGAAAGAAGCATTGTTACAGGTTGCTGCTATGAAATTGGAAGATTTGTATTCCATTGAACAGGGTTTTTTAAGAAAATTCATATAGAAAAGTTCTTTTTTTGACATTCCTTTAGGATCGTATCCGGCATCCGGAAATACAGATGATATAATATCATAACCTGATGTTTCTGTGATTAGTTTGGTATGTTGTTTTTTTAGTTTATCTGACATTGACAGAGATACAATTATACCTATAATTCCCGGAAACAACAAAGGTTTTAATATAAATGATAATCCGATAGCACCGATACAGGCATAATTGATGTTTTCCCAGAGTTTTCTTTTTTCCACTATGGATTGTGAGAGTTGCTGTGAAAGTTCATATGACTGGGGGATTGGAGTTATATCATTTTTCATAAATTTATCTCCTTTGGGTGTTTGTTACTTTAAAATCACCGGTGTTTCTATATGTGTGATTTTTACTTCTTCTGCAGGCATATGCCATGGTTTTTGTATTCCGAGAAGTTTGTTTACGGCGATATTTGGAATATTTACACCCGATGCCATACAGGTAAGTTGTATTCCGCCTGACATACGTGTATTTATTTCAAGGAAATACGGGATATCGTTGTGGTAGATAAACTGTATATTGCATGGGGTATCAAGTCCGAATTTTTCAAAGAAATCTTTGCAGGCTGATATGATACGAGGGTCATGGCGGATATATTCGGTACGTGTGTTTGTTTTAAATCTTGGTATTATTATGGTACCGTCCTGTGTTTGCAGACAGTCGGCGCTGACTTCATTTCCGCTTAAAAGAGGCATGAGCATTATTTCTTTTTCGCCCTTGAGCCATGATATGTCGGCTACTGCTTTCTGATAGTCTATGTGATTGCCGGCTCTCTGAAAAGGTCCGAGTGGCTCGGAGTCTATGATTCTGAAACTTGTTGCGCCTTCGTCTGAAGTGAATTTGAGACAAAGTTTTTCGTGATTTTCGGACAGTTCTTTAAATCCTTTTTCAAATTCTTCTGCAGTTCTCACTATACGATAATCGGGAACATAACCTATATTTTTCTCTGTAAAAAGGTTGTATGCTTTTGCTTTGTCATGAAGAAATGAGATCTTGTCATAACTGTCTGCGAGAAGTTTAACATTTATCTTTTCAAATTCGTCTGCGTATCTGCAAACATCAAGCTGATTGAAGCGTGGAGCAAAAATATCTATATTGTGTTTTTTGCAGAAATCAAGGCAGAAGTCAATATATTCACGTCCATGTGTATCCGGCTCGGAGTACCACTCGTCACAAGCATTTTTTACAACTGAGTCGGGATTTCTGCTTGTCCCTATTATGTGAAATGCAGTGTCATTATCCTGCTTTATGAGATTTATAATATGATATGCAGTACTGAACCAATGGTTAAACCATATATTTATTTTTTTCATCATTTTTCCCTTCTATGTTAAAAAATTTTCATACAGATATATTTTAACATAACTAATCGTTAAAGTCAATTTATATATAGTATAATTTTTGCCTTGATAATACAAAATTATACTGGTATAATGCTGATATGGCGTAATCTGAGAGATTTTTGGGATAAAAAAGAGCAACAAGACAGTTGGAGTGACTTTGTTGCTCTTATTATACCATTATAATATTTATTATATTTCAGGTGGTGTGATTTCTTCCATAGTACCGTCATGGGAATAGTCAAATTCAAACTTTGGTGCAGTGAAGTGTTTGTTTTTCATTTCCATACATAGTTGATTGAAGTTTGGGTATCCTTCGAGTGTTTTAAGATAATCATTTTGTTTTGAATATGTGTATGCTTTTATATTTAAGATAAAGGAGATACTAAAAATAAATATGTCGATAAACCATATTATTTTGTTAAATTCAAATTCGCTAAGAAAATACATAAATGCCGGTCCTGATAAAAATATTGAGATGACAGCGATACCATGAACTATTATACTCGTCATTATAAAATGTTTATCTTTTTTCATTAGTCCTTTGAGTAAAAAAATTATGAATGTTAAACTGCACAAAAATGGCACGAACGAATTTAAAATAGATAATCCGACCAATACACCGGAAATGCCGATGCATATTGTGATAAGTTCATATATTGTGGTGAGCTTAAAACAGAAATTTACTTCTCGCATCATTCTTTGATTTTCTATTATATCTTCCACAGTTATATTTTTCATAAATATCACCACTTTTTTGATTATTGAGTATTTCGTTAAAAACTAAGTTTATATCTTTATTATAACAAAAAACGCCATGCTTTATATAACAATAAATCTGTTTTAATGTTACATTTTTGTAAGGATCAAGAGGCGTGAAAATTATCACTTTTATATTGACAACATAAATTTATACTGTTATAATGCTGATATAACGTAATTTTGTGAAGGCGGTGGACAAAAAATGGAGAAAATTTTCATTCTTGAAGATGATGAAGTGATAAAAAATGAACTTAGAAAACTGCTTATCAGCAACGGGTATGCGGTTGTTGAAAAAAGTCCTTTTGATCTGGCTCTTTTAGATGTAAATGTTCCCGGAGAAAGTGGGTATGAGGTGTGCAGAAAAATACGCAGTGAATCCGATGTTCCTGTGATTTTTCTTACAGCAATGGATACAGTTGAAAATGAAATACTCGGTTTTGGCGTAGGGGCAGATGATTATATAAGAAAACCGTACAATTCATCTGTACTTCTGGCACGTATAGCAAGACTTCTCAGAAGAAAAAGCAGTGCTTTAAAATGTGGTGAAATGAGCCTTGATACTGAGGAAATGAAAGTTTACTATGGCGAAAAAAGTACGGAGCTTACTAAAAATGAGGTGAAAATACTTGCCTGTCTTATGAAAAAATCGCTTTGTAC
>SVNW01000090.1 GCA_015066745.1 Ruminococcus sp.
AACTGATATACCGTTTACTGCACTTTTTAAACTGTCTGCAACTAAAAGTACATACGGAATAAACAAAGTCCAAAAAAGAATTTTATTAGATTTGTTTTTCATATTATCAATCTCTCCATTTAAAAATTGGCATACCATAAATGTGAAAACATGCGGTGTGATACGCAAAAAGCCACGCAAATGCGTGGCTTTTTACTAGTTTGCCCAGAATGGGCAGTAACTTGGTGGTGGAAGTCCACTACAGGCTTGGCAGTAGGAACTGTTAGCTGAGGGCAAGTGCGTCCATCGTGAGGTGGAGTATGAAGTAAGCCTAAGGCAAACTCTCGGTCTGACGAACAGAAATCACATATAAGGCATATGCGGAGCGGACGAGCTTGCTAGACAAAGTAAAGTCCAATACTGCCCGAACTCTGCGATGTAAATGTGGCAGATATATGAGAGGAAGGTTACTGTTCTTAACTGGGGAGGTCTTGCAATGGGGCGAAGGACAGATAGATTGACACCCGTCCAACCTGTGCAGTGATGTACAGCTGAATTGCAAGAAGTCAGCAGAGGTCATAGTAGCGGAAATTTTTTTTTTCGTAAAGGACCGAACAATAATAGTCTTGGAAACGAAAGGATGGTGGAGCAATGCAAAGACCACAGAAAACGGCGAAAGTCGGCTGCCCTTGTGAGGGTATGTTGGAAACAGAGAGTAACAAAGGAGCGTGTAGCGTTGCTCAGCTTGAAACGGAAAGACAAGACGGTGCAGAGAATTTACTTGAAGCTATACTTGACAGGAACAACCTGAATAAGGCATATCTGAAAGTAAAGAGAAATGGAGGCTCGGCAGGAATAGACGGTATGACAGTTGATGAAATGCTGCCATATCTGAAAGAACATCGTGAAGAATTGCTATGTGCACTCAGAAGCGGAAAGTATAATCCAAAGGCAGTCAGGCGAGTAGAAATCCCAAAGCCTGACGGAGGAAAGAGGAAGCTTGGAGTACCAACGGTAATAGACCGAATGATACAACAGGCAATCGTTCAGGTTTTACAACCGATATATGAACCGCTCTTTTCCGAAAGCAGTTATGGTTTCAGACCAAAACGAAGTGCACATCAGGCAATCAGCAAAGCACTCGAATACTACAACGAGGGCTATACACAAGTAGTAGATTTAGACCTCGCAAAGTATTTTGACACAGTAAACCACGACATTCTGATAGATATGCTCAGAGAGCAGATAAAGGACGAAAGAGTGATATCGTTAATACGCAAATATCTGAAGAGCGGAGTAATGATAAACGGCTTGGTAAGTCCGACAACAGAGGGAACACCGCAAGGCGGAAACCTTTCACCACTGCTCAGCAACATATATCTGACGGCATTTGATAAACTCCTTGAAAGCAGAGGACATAAGTTCGTCAGATATGCAGACGACTGTAATATCTATGTCAAAAGCCGAAGAGCCGCTGAAAGAGTAATGGCAAACTGCGTGAAATTTCTGGAAGGAAAGCTGAAATTGAAAGTAAATCAGCAGAAAAGTCAGGTGGGTTCACCGCTTAAACTGAAATTTCTTGGATTTTCACTGTACAAAACAGGAAAGAAAGCAGGAATCCGTCCACACGGTAAAAGTATCAAAAGGTTCAAGGATAAAATCCGGGAACTGACAAGCCGAAAACAAGCAAGGTCAGTGGAGAATATTCTCAAAAGAATAAAGAGATATACAACAGGCTGGCTTGGATATTACTCCATTGCGGATATGGAAAGCAAAATCAGGAGCCTTAATGAATGGTTAAGGCGAAGAATAAGGCAAATCTATTGGAAACAATGGAAGAAAATAAAGACCAAGCACGATAATCTTGTCAGACTTGGGATAAACAAACAAAAGGCTTGGGAGTGGGCGAACAGCAGGAAAGGCTATTGGCGAATTGCTGACAGCTATATTTTGCATAGGTCATTAACAAACGAATACCTTGCATCAGTCGGGTATGATGACATACTCAACCGATACAAGGTACTGCACTCAAATTATTGAACCGCCGTGTACCGAACGGTACGCACGGTGGTGTGAGAGGTCGGCTATTCAATTAATGGGTAGCCTCCTACTCGATTTGGTTGCGGGAGCAGGATTTGAACCTACGACCTTCGGGTTATGAGCCCGACGAGCTACCTAGCTGCTCCATCCCGCGATTTACAAATATATTATAACACGTACTTTTACATTTGTCAATGGTTCAAGGCAAAAATTACATAACAGAGATTTGGCCTGTTTTAGTCATTAGTGCCAAAAAAACATCTGAAAAATAAGCACATCAAAAAAATATTTTTAATATTATTTTAAGGTTTCTTTTTTATAATTTATATGTAGAATGTGTGAAAATACGGGTACAACCCGCTTAGTTCCCGTATTTTGATATGAAAACAGAATATTTATTTTTTATATATGTTAAAAATTAAATTCATCTCCTTTCTTGAAATATTGCGGGTTTTGTCTCTTACAGGAGAACTGTTTAACCTATCTTTCATTCTACCGGATGAATATGATAAAACTATGTTTTTAAAAATAAAAAAGTTTGCTTTTTGAAAGGATGAGTACATATGCCAAATGTTCTTATTGCAGATGATAACAGGGAAATAGCGATGCTCCTTAAAGGATATGTTGAAAAAGAGGGATATACGGTATTTTATGCTCAGGACGGTGAAGATGCAATCAGACAATTTCGTGAAAAAGATTTTGATATGGTGCTTCTTGATGTTGTTATGCCGAAAAAAAATGGTTTTGATGTGTGCAGAGAAATAAGAAAAAGTTCAACTGTACCGGTGATAATGGTCACAAGTAAAAGTGATGATTATGAAAAAATAATGGGGCTTGGTATAGGAGCTGATGACTATATTGTAAAACCATGTTCGCCCGGAGAAGTTATAGCAAGAATGAGAGCGGTTCTCAGAAGAATATATTTTGAACATTCGGATAATAAAACCGGTCATACAATAAAGATTCATAATCTTGAAATAGATATGGATAGTTTTTCAGCGTTTATAAGCGGAACAAAAGTTGTTCTTACAAAAAAAGAGCTTGAAATACTCTGGACTCTTGCAGAAAATAAGGATAAAGTGTTTACAAGGGAAAATCTTCTTAACAGTCTCTGGGGCTATGACTATTACGGAGATTGCCGTACAGTTGATTCACATATAAAAAGATTACGTGCAAAACTTGACGAATATCCTCATGATAAATGGAATATAAAAACGGTGTGGGGAATGGGTTATAAGTTTGAGGTGTCCGAAGATGTGTAGCAGTGATACCGAAATATCATTACTGAAAAAACAGCTTGACGAAGCAAGAAGAGAGGCAGAAGCTGAAAAACAGACAGCTCAGGAATTTCTTTCAAGTGTATCACATGAGCTCAGAACACCTGTGGCTGTTTTAAGAGGCTCTCTTGAAGCTTTGTGTGACGGAGTTATTGATGACAGTGAACAGGTAAAGGAATATCACAGACAGATGCTTGCTGAAAGCATATATCTTCAGAGACTTGTGAATGACCTTCTTGAATTTTCAAGATTGCAAAACAGTGGATTTGAGATAAGTATGTCACCTGTAAATGTATATGATGTCATTTCTGATATATGCAGAAGTATGCGACAGATCGCTCAGGATAAAGGAGTTATATTTGAAAGAAAATATGAAGCCGGATGTTATTTTATCAACGGTGACTATGCACGTTTACGACAGATGCTGATAGTCATTCTTGATAATGCAATAAAATTTACAGATGCAGGCGGAAAAGTTATGGTAAGTTGTCTTGAAAAAGAAAATCAACTGTTACTTTGTATATCTGATACAGGGTGCGGTATGCCTGAAGAAAATCTTGGAGAAATATTCACGAAGTTTCATCGCCTTGTATCTGACAGTAACCGTAGCGGAACCGGTCTGGGGCTTGCAATTGCAAAAGAAATAGCTCAGCGTCATGAAGTTGAGATCACAGTAAAAAGCAAGATTAATGAAGGAAGTACATTTGAATTTATGTTCAAAAATAAGCTTGATATAAACGATTTTATGTAATGAAAAAAATCTATGCTGTTACAGGCGTAGATTTTTTTGTGTAGAAAATGATAAAAAATTCAGATGTAGAAGAGAGATTTTTGTTAGAAAAATATATTGAAAAAACTATTGACAAACTACAGAAATATGTTATAATAAACTAGTGTGTAAAAATATTTTAGTTATTTTGCACATCATTAAAAAATAATTTAAGAAGGAGGAAAAATAATGCCTACGTTTAATCAGTTAGTACGCAAGGGTAGAGATGTTTTGGAGGTTAAGTCAACAGCTCCGGCACTTCAGAAGGGCTACAATTCAATGAAGAAGACAACTACAGATGCTAGCTCACCACAGAAGCGTGGCGTTTGCACAGCAGTAAGAACTTCAACACCTAAGAAGCCAAACTCAGCTATGAGAAAGATTGCCAGAGTTAGACTTACAAACGGTTACGAAGTAACAGCTTATATTCCTGGTATCGGTCACAACCTTCAGGAACACAGCGTTGTTCTTATCAGAGGCGGACGTGTTAAGGACTTACCTGGTGTACGTTATCACATCATCAGAGGTACTCTTGATGCACAGGGCGTTGCAAAGAGAATGCAGGCTCGTTCCAAGTATGGTGCTAAGAGACCTAAAGCTGGTGCAGCTAAGTAATTTTTAAGAAAATTATCTGAAAGCACAATTATTATTTTTTAAATAGGATACAACTACCACAGGATTTCTATGTGGAGATTATATAGATTTTATATACCTCTCTGCATGGTCTTGACGGGTGACCATAAGGTCGCACGAGTACCTATGAATTCATTTATACTTATATGAAGGAGGGAAGCGAAAATGCCAAGAAGAGGTAATATCGCAAAGCGTGACGTATTACAGGATCCGCTTTACAATTCAAAGCTTGTTACACGTCTCATCAACAACATTATGCTTGATGGTAAGAAGGGTGTAGCACAGAAGATTGTTTACGAAGCATTTGAAATTGTCGCTGAAAAGACAGGTGAAAATGCTCTTGAAGTTTTCGAAAAGGCAATGGAAAATATCATGCCTGTACTTGAAGTAAAAGCCCGCAGAATGGGTGGTGCTACTTATCAGGTACCAATGGAGGTTCGTCCTGAAAGACGTCAGACATTGGGTCTCAGATGGATCACTAAGTATTCAAGACTCAGAAACGAAAAAACAATGAAGGAAAAGCTTGCAGGAGAAATCCTTGATGCACTTAACGGCACAGGCGGTTCATGCAAAAAGCGTGAAGACACACACAAGATGGCTGAAGCTAACAAGGCATTTGCACACTATCGTTGGTAATATCTTTCGGGATAAGACGATAGTTTACAGCTTAACTTAATTTTAATAAAACGGAGGAAAAGTTATGCCAAGAGATTGTTCACTGCAAGATACAAGAAATATTGGTATAATGGCCCACATTGACGCAGGTAAAACAACTACAACTGAGCGTATCCTTTTTTACACTGGTGTAAACCACAAAATCGGTGAAACTCATGAAGGTTCTGCAACAATGGACTGGATGGAGCAGGAGCAGGAAAGAGGTATCACAATTACTTCAGCTGCTACAACAGCTTACTGGTCAGGTCATAGAATCAATATCATTGATACACCTGGACACGTTGACTTCACAGTTGAAGTTGAACGTTCACTCAGAGTTCTCGACGGTTCTGTAACAGTTTTCTGTGCAAAGGGCGGCGTTGAACCACAGTCTGAAACTGTATGGCGTCAGGCTGATAAATATAAGGTACCTAGAATGGCTTATGTAAATAAGATGGACATTATGGGTGCTGACTTCTATCGTGTTGTTGATATGATGCACGACAGATTAAAATGTAATGCAGTTCCGATTCAGCTTCCAATCGGTGCAGAAGAAACATTTAAGGGAATCATCGACTTAGTTGAGATGAAAGCTTATGTTTACTATGATGACCTTGGAAAAGATATCAGAGTTGAAGACATTCCGGCAGATATGGCTGATAAAGCAGCTGAATATCGTGCATCACTTCTTGAATGTGTTGCTGAGCAGGATGACGAGCTCATGGAAAAATATTTCGCTGATGAAGAACTTACAATTGACGAAATAAAGAGCTGCATACGTAAGGCTACTCTCGCAAACGAGATGGTTCCTGTTGTATGTGGTACTTCATACAAGAACAAGGGCGTACAGAAACTTCTCGATGCAGTAGTTGACTATATGCCATCACCACTCGACGTTCCAAACATCAAGGGTATCAATCCTGATACAGATGAAGAATGTGAACGTCCATCATCTGACGATGAGCCATTTGCTGCTCTTGCATTTAAGATCGCAACTGACCCATTCGTTGGTAAGCTCTGCTTCTTCCGTGTTTACTCAGGTTCAATCAATGCAGGTTCATCTGTATTGAACGCAACAAAGGGTAAGAACGAAAGACTCGGTCGTATCCTTCAGATGCATTCTAACCACAGAAAAGATATCGAAACAGTTTACGCTGGTGATATCGCTGCAGCTGTTGGTCTTAAGAATACAACTACAGGTGACACACTTTGTGATGAAAAACACCCTGTAATTCTCGAATCCATGGAATTCCCGGAACCGGTTATCAACCTCGCTATCGAGCCTAAGACAAAAGCCGGTCAGGAAAAGATGGGTATCGCTCTTGCAAAGCTTGCAGAAGAAGATCCTACATTCAGAACATGGACAGATGAAGAAACAGGCCAGACAATCATCGCTGGTATGGGTGAACTTCACCTTGATATCATCGTTGACAGACTTCTCCGTGAATTCAAGGTAGAAGCAAACGTTGGTGCTCCACAGGTTTCATATAAGGAAACTATCAAGTCAGAAGCTGACGTTGATATGAAATATGCTAGACAGTCTGGTGGTAAGGGTCAGTACGGTCACGTTAAGATCAGAGTATCACCAAACGAATCAGGCGCAGGTTACGAGTTTAAGAACTCTGTTGTCGGCGGTGCTATTCCGAAGGAATACATTCCTGCTGTTGATGCCGGTATTAAGGGCGCTATGCAGTCAGGTGTACTTGCAGGCTATCAGGTTGTTGACGTTAAGGTTGACCTCTATGATGGTTCATACCATGAAGTTGACTCATCTGAAATGGCATTTAAGATTGCCGGTTCTATGGCGTTCAAGGATGCTATGAAGAAAGCTAATCCAATGATTCTCGAACCTATCATGAAGGTTATCGTTATCGTTCCTGAAGATTACATGGGTGATGTTATCGGCGACCTTAACTCACGTCGTGGACAGATTCAGGGTATGGAAGCTAGACCTGGTGCACAGCAGATCAACGCACTTGTTCCACTTTCAGAAATGTTCGGTTACTCAAACGACCTCCGTTCAAAGACACAGGGTCGTGGTCAGTATTCAATGGAACCTCACAGCTATATCGAAGTTCCTAAGTCAATATCTGAAAAGATTATCAGCAACAGAAGCAAGAATAATGACTAATATTATCTCTTGTTCCTGATAATATATAAAATTTTTAAAAAAGACTTGAATTTATATTAGATATCTGTTAAAATGAATATTATAATATAAAATTTAATTATTTTTTTGAGGAGGAAATATCCAATGGCAAAGGCAAAATTTGAACGTACAAAACCACACGTTAATATTGGTACAATCGGTCACGTTGACCACGGTAAAACAACTCTTACAGCTGCTATCACAAAGACACTCGCTCTTAAGGGTCAGGCTCAGTACGAAGCATATGACATGATAGATAAGGCTCCAGAAGAAAGAGAACGTGGTATCACAATCAACACAGCTCACGTTGAATATGAAACAGACACACGTCACTACGCACACGTTGACTGCCCAGGACATGCTGACTATGTTAAGAACATGATCACAGGTGCTGCTCAGATGGACGGCGCTATCCTCGTTGTTGCTTCTTCTGATGGCCCTATGGCCCAGACTAAGGAACATCTCCTTCTTGCTCGTCAGGTTGGCGTTCCATACATCGTTGTATTCATGAACAAGGCTGACCAGGTTGACGACGAAGAACTTCTCGAACTCGTTGAAATGGACGTTCGTGAAACTCTTGATAAGTATGAATTCCCTGGCGATGATACACCAATCATCAAGGGTTCAGCTCTCAAGGCTCTCGAAGCTCCGGACAACATTGACGATCCAGCTTACAAGTGTATTCTTGAACTCATGGATGCAGTTGATTCATACATCCCAACTCCAGAAAGAAAAGCTGATCTCCCATTCCTTATGCCTGTAGAAGACGTATTCACAATCACAGGTCGTGGTACAGTTGCTACTGGTAGAGTTGAAAGAGGACAGCTCAGAACTTCTGACGAAGTTGAAATCGTTGGTCTTAAGGACGAAAGCTCTAAGACAGTTGTTACAGGTATCGAAATGTTCAGAAAGATTCTTGACTACGCTGAAGCAGGCGATAACATCGGTGCTCTTCTCCGTGGTGTTCAGAGATCTGAGATCGAAAGAGGACAGGTTCTTTGTAAGCCAGGCTCAATCAAGCCACACACAAAGTTCCACGGACAGGTTTACGTTCTTAAGAAAGAAGAAGGTGGTCGTCATACTCCATTCTTCAACAACTACAGACCACAGTTCTACTTCAGAACAACAGACGTTACTGGCGTAGTTACACTTCCAGCTGATAAGGAAATGTGTATGCCTGGTGATAACGTTGAAATGGACGTTGAACTCATCACACCAATCGCTATCGAAGAAGGTCTCCGTTTCGCTATCCGTGAAGGTGGACGTACAGTTGGTTCAGGCGTTGTTACAAAGGTAAACGAATAATTTTTGATTTATAATTAAAAATTTATATAAAAAAGACAGGAATTGTTCCTGTCTTTTTTTGTATACAAATTTTTAATCTGATTTTAATTTATTTATGTTTTGAACATGAGAATATATACAATTGTGTTAAAAAAAAATAAAAATATATATTTACTTTAAAAAAGTGGTGATGTATAATATAGGTGTACGGTAAATGGTGCTGTACGGGTGATATTACAGAAAGGGTTGTTAATATGAAAAAGAAACTTGCATTTATAACATCATTGTTGATGTGTACTTCTTCAGTATCATTTTTTGTAACTGCTGAGGAGGCTGAACCGAGTCCGTCTTATCAGATGAAAGTAAAGGTTGATGTATCTGATAAGGGAAAACCAATCAGCCCGTATATTTTCGGCGTTAATGAACATGGACTTGATGAAGACACACAGTTTGGAGCAGTAAGACAAGGCGGTAACAGATATTCTGCTTATAACTGGGAAACAAACTATTCAAACGCAGGTTCTGACTGGAAACATTCTTCAGATACTCATCTTTCATCTTCATCAAAGCCTGCTGACTGTGCTACAAAGCTTTCACAGGAGGCAACAGAATATAATATTCCATATAAGTTTACAACACTTCAGATGGCCGGTTATGCATCAGCTGATAAACTTGGAACAGTTACAGAAGATCAGAAAGCACCTTCTGACAGATGGGTTGAGGTAAAGGCATCAAAAGACGGTGAATTTTCACTTGAACCGGATCTTACAGATGGTGTAGTATATATGGACGAATATGTAAACTATCTTGTAAATAAACTTGGTGATTCTACTACAGCTACCGGTATACAGGGTTATAGCCTTGATAATGAACCCGGTCTCTGGCATCATACACATGCTTTGATACATGGTGAACTTGCAACTTGTGAGGAACTTGTAGAAAAATCAGTAAACCTCGCATCAGCAGTAAAGAAAGTTGATGCAAATGCCGAAATTTTCGGACCTGCACTTTATGGTTATACAGCATTTGTAAATCTTGCTGATGATGAAGCATGGAAAGCTACATACGGTAAGGAATATGACTGGTTTATTTCATATTACCTTGATAAGATGGCCGAGGCTGAAGAAGAAAGCGGTAAACGTTTACTTGACGTTCTTGATATTCATTATTATTCTGAAGCAAGAGGCGAATGTGATACAAGAATGTGTGATAATCCGGAACATACAGCATGTATAGATGAAATGCTTCAGTCATACAGAACTCTTTGTGAAAAAGATTACGCTGAAAACAGCTGGATAGGACAGTGGTGTCAGGCAAATATTCCGATTCTTCCAAGAATGCAGGAATCAATTGATAAATATTATCCGGGTACAAAACTTGCTGTTACAGAATATGATCTTGGTGGCGGTAAGTATATAGCAGGTGCTATTGCTGAAATAGATGCTCTCGGAACATTTGCTAAAAATGATGTATATCTTGCAACTATGTGGGCTGATGACGTTCCGTATCAGTACAGCGCAATCGATATGTTCACAAACTATGACGGAGAAGGTTCCTCATTTGGTGATACACTTATTGAAAGCAGTACAGAAGACTATGTAAAGTCAACTGTATATGCAGCAAAGGATACTGAAAACGAAGGTGAGATAAATGTTATTCTCACAAACAAGAGTCAGACTGAAAGCGAATATGCAGAAATAAGTCTTGAAAATGCTGATGTTGAATACAAAAATGCAGCTGTATATATGCTTACAGGTGAAACAAGTGATATTGTCCATGTTACAAGCTATGACAAGATCGATGACAATACATTTACAGTACAGCTTCCACCGCTTTCAGCAGTACAGATCGTTATAACAGACGATGAAGAAAAATTCAGACCTGTTGTTCCGAAGGAACCTGTAGTAGAACCTGAAACAGTTAAAATTCCTGCAGAAGTTACTCCTAATATTACAGAAACACTTACAGCATATAATATAGATTTTGGTTCACCTGTCGGAGATACAGCTGTTCTTGATATAGCTATTGATGATGGTGTTGTAATGGCATCAGGCGGACTTGCATTCTCTATAGAATACGAAAAGGAAAATTACTGGGTATCATATGGCTGGAGCACAAAGGAAGACGGCGAGGTATCTATTGAACTTTCAAAACCAAAGCAGGCTTATGTAGCTTCAATTGATGATAATGTTTCAGATCCTGAACTTATGGAAGCTATCGGTAAATACATTACAGAAACACAGACTAAGGCAGAAGTACAGATCTGGTATGTTGCTGATTCTACATGGGAGGAAATTGAAAAAACAAAAGCACAGATAGTTGCTGCATACTCTGTAAAACCTGTGGAATCTAAGCCGACTATCACATATGGTGACTTCAACGGTGACGGTGCAGTAGACCTTACAGACCTTACAATAATGTCTCTGGATCTTCTTGGCGATAAAACACATGATCCATCTCTTGATGAATTTTATGATGTCAACGGAAGCGGAAAATATGATCTTGCAGACTTTGCACATCTTAAACAGTATGTTTCAAAAGATGATGTAGTACTTGGAAAAGTATCTGAGTAAATAATAATCAGTTTATAACTTATGGTGACTGCTACACAGTTTCTGTGTAGCAGTTTTCATAATTGATGATGTTGAATCAAACAAAAATATATCACACTTTAACAAATCAAAAAAAATTAAGAATTTTCTGTTGACAAGCGGGAAATATTATGTTAGAATAATAAAGCTGTCGGACGAGAGGACAAACGAAAGACAGAAAGAATAACAACAGTATCTTGAAAATTGAACAATGCACTTTAACATAAAACCCTTGAAGATTCAAAGAGTAACATCAATGAATTATTGAGTGATGTCAAGCAAAAGACACGAAAATAAAATTTGCAA
>SVNW01000007.1 GCA_015066745.1 Ruminococcus sp.
AAGATTAGAACGATGGAGCGTCACTAATTGTCTTAAACGGCAAAAAGAGTTATTCGAACACTTTGGCGTACCGTTAACTATTGAAGAATTGTTGCATACCTAAAAAACCGAAGTTTCGTGTTTAAAAACAACAAAACTCCACCAACTCTGATTTATAATCGAGCGGTGGAGTTTATTTATTATTATGATTTTTTATTTAACTTTTTCCAGTAAGGAACAAAGAAGCAGATTGCTGCAACGAATGAAATAAAATCTGCAATCGGTGTTGACCAGCCTATGCCGATGACGTTTTTGTTCATGTGGAAAAACAACATAAACGGTATGTCTATGATACCTTTTCTGAACATGGAAAGTACAAGTGATCTTGTTTTTTCGCCTGTTGCCTGAAATATGGTGACTACGAGAAAATTTATACATAAAAAAGGACCTGACAGGCTGAGGATTCTGAGAAAGACTTTGCCGTAGGCGATAGTATCGGCATCGTTTATGAACATTCCTGTTACATTTGCCGCACCGAAGAAGAGGAAGAGTGTACCTGATACAGATATTATCATACTGTACAGAAGTGTGGTTTTTATTGAGTCGAGCATTCTTTTTCTGTCGCCTGAAGCGTAGTTGAATGCTATGAGCGGAAGAACACCCTGAGTAAGACCGTTTGCTATAGCGATAACGAGGAAGTCAACTTTCTTTGCGATACCTATTCCGGCGATTGCTACAGTTGAGTATGAAGCGATGAAGTTGTTGAGTATGATATTTGAGATTATCGCCATAAGATTTATGATAAAACTTGAAAGACCTATTATCACAACATCTTTTGGAATGTTATACTTTACAGTATACTTTTTAGGATTGAAAGTGATGACAGTTGTGTCTTTCTTACTTCTGATAAATATCAGAAAATATATTGTCGCACAAACATTTGAAAGCATGGTAGCTATAGCTGCCCCTTTAAGTTCAAGACCTAGTACCGAAATAAATATCGGGTCAAGTATGATGTTTAGTATTCCGCCGATCGCTACACCTGTACTTGCTTGTTTTGAATATCCCTCCGCTCTTACAAGGTGCGAAAGCATGGTGTTCATTACTGTAGGAATACCGCCTATAACAACGACCCATAAGAGATAGTCAAAACAGTACGATGATGTGTCGCTGTCCGCTCCGAGCATAGGAAGAATACTTTTGCTGAATATGAGCATGATAAGACAGTAAATCACTGTTACAGTAAGGGCTGTCCAGATACTGAAAGCTGATGTATGTACTGCTTTTTTGCGTTCGTCCATTCCGAGCTGTCTTGCAATAAGACTTGAACCGCCTATTCCGAAGAGGTTGGCTATGCCTGTAAGGAAAATAAACGCAGGAAGTACAACAGTTGCCGCGGCAACTTGTCTTGGGTCATTGAGCTGACCGATAAAAAATGTGTCAGCCATGTTGTAAACAACGGTTATAAGCTGACTTATTATTGTTGGAATAATAAGCAGTATAACCGCTTTTTTTACAGGAATTTTTGAAAAGATTTCCGTATTGTCTTTCATTTGTTGATGTAACTCCTTGATATGAAATAATATTTAAGTGTCGAAAAAAATCACACTGAAAAGTATTATATCACATTTGAGGAGAAACATCAATTATCTTTTTTTATAAATTTTCCGTTTCTATAAGGTAATCATACTGTTGTGCAACGGCGTTCCATGTCTGCGCACCGACTACGCCGTTGACAGGGAGACCAAATAACCTCTGAAATGTTATAACAGCATTTTTTGTCTGATTTCCAAAGTAACCTGTTACAGGAATTTCGGGAATGTCATTGTAATATCTGCCGACAAGAGAGATGTATGTCTGAAAATCACGTACATCATTACCGCGCATTCCTTCAGAAAGGATAAATCCCGGATATGCTTTTGCTTTTTTCCCCGAATAGCCTTCGGGAAGTCCCGATATGATCTCATCATAGATCCTGCGTATCTCGTTCCATGTATTCCGGTCAACAATACCCGTTACAGGTAAACCGTAAAATTTCTGAAATTGTTCTACGGCAGATCTGGTCTGAGAGCCAAAATAATTGTCAAGAGGGAGCAGATTCAGAGCAGGGTTGAAATAACCGATGACATTGAGAAAATACTGTACAGTGCCGACACCAAGACCGCTCATACCTTCAGAAAGGTCAGAAGAAAACGGAACTTCTGCTTCTGAATAACTTACACCTTCGGATATAAGGTCAGTCAGTCTTTTTACTGCAACATAGTAACGTTTTATTGCATACCATGTTGCTTTGTTTACGACACCTGTCACAGGTAAGTTGAAAGCCCGCTGAAATTCGCTTACCGACTTTTCTGTATTTATATCAAATATTCCGTTTGCTTCGGGAATGCGTGGTATAGCAGGGTAGTTTCCTGAAATTCGGTTGAGTTCATTCTGGAGTATAGTTACATCATTTCCTGCATCACCTGCTTTAATCGGAAATCCCGGATAAGACTCTTCTATAGATTGTACTTTGGCGTCGGAAACAATATTTATATCATTTCCATAATAATATTGAAGCATCTCATAAGGAGTGTATCCCTGCCTTGCAAGCGTGACAGTACCCCATTGTGAAAGACCGTCACATTTTGCAGTAGTACCGTTGCAGAACTGAGTAAAATACGGTTCAATCTTGCCCTGCTTTACGACATACTGGTCAAATATTTCATCAACGATATCACTTATATTCTGAAATATATCACGATTTTTTACAAATGCCTGATCATATCTTGTGGAATTTGTTATGTCAAAATCGTATCCTCTTGAACGGTACCATTCTGTATAAATGCGGTTGAGAGTGTAGGTGATAATAACATATATATTGGCACGAAGTGCGGTTTCGGGCCATGTCGGATAAATTTCGCTTGATGCTACATTTTTTATGTAGTCTGTAAACGAAACTGTTACATTTTCAGCATTGCTGTCGGGTGTGCCAAGATGTACGGTTACAGATTCGGGTATGTACGGATATATTATTTCTGCCATGTTTGCCTCCTAGAGTGTGTACTGCTGTTTTTCGTCATTTATGATAGGGTCTGTGTTTCCGTCTGCAGCAAAGTCTTCAAGAAGATTTGCGTTTTGCAAAGATGTTACTTTATCAAATACAGAAACGTTCATTAACACATAGGGGACATATTTTTCGGCAGTTACAAGGATATTATATGTTCCATAAGGAACAACAACATCTTCGGGGGCTTGTGAGTAACTTTCAGAGGGAACATCAAGTTCAAAAATTTTGCTCTTTCCGTTTTCATCAGTTTTTGAAGTATCTATTATGTTCATGGATTCAAGTGTACCGGTAAATACGGTTACATCTGCACCATGAACAGGATAGAGACTTCTGAGAGTTGTTACATTTACAATGACATATCCTGTACCGCCTGTACCGTTTGTTTCTTCGTTTTTGTCGGAGTTTTCATGAATATCTTCCGGCATATTTTTCAAAACAGGTTCGGATACAGAATTGTACAGGGGATTTTTTGTTCTGGCAATGTTAAACATATTCATTGCTTGCTGTCTGTAGCTTTCGATTAATGTTTTGTCCATAAAAAATACCGCCTTTCGTTTTATTTTAAGGGGTATTATATTATATGCAGAGAAAGCAGTAAATGTTACATTGAATATCCAAGATTTAAAGCAGAAATATTTTTTTGTATAAGGTCATTTTTCTTAGCAGGGATTATTTTTTCAAAAACCTGAGTAACGGTGGAGATGTTTATCCCAAAAAGCATATCCGAACATTCTTTTATGGTTTTTCCGAGCAGAATTATATTTGCCATGCGGTGAAGAGCGTTGTTCTGAGCTATGTCTGATGCCGGAAGCTCAAAACATTTTATATCAGTCCTGCGTGATTTCTTTTCGATCATAGAATTATCGGAAAAAAGCTTTCCGCCTGTGCAGAGCTTTTTTTCAAATTTGTCAAAAGAAGGCTCGTTCATGGCAATAAGTATATCAGGGCTTGTAACAAGCGGAGAACCTATTGCATCATCGGAAATGCATACAGAACAGTTTGCAGTTCCTCCACGCATTTCCGGACCGTATGACGGAAGCCATGATAATTCTTTTCCTATTAACATCGCACTGTATGCAAGGCATTTTCCGATAAAAAGTACGCCTTGTCCTCCGAATCCTGATATGATTATTCTGGTGAGCATTTTTACATCAACCTTTCTTGTATTATCACTTGTTCCATACATCTGTATCTTTAAAAATTCCAAGAGGATAGTACGGAATCATCTCTTCTCGTATTCTTTTAAGGGCTTCCGAGGGAGTCATTCCCCAGTTTGTAGGGCATGAGGACAGAACTTCAACAATCGAAAATCCACGTTTTTCTTTCTGATTTTCAAAAGCTTTTCTAATAGCCTTTTTCGCTTCTTTTATGTGAGGAACACTGTCAACAGCTACTCTCTGTGCAAATGCAGTACCGTCTATTTGTGAAATGATCTCACATACTTTCAGAGGAAAACCGTTTATTTTGGGGTCACGTCCATACGGAGTTGTCTGCGTAATTTGTCCGGGAATGGTGGTAGGTGCCATCTGACCGCCTGTCATGCCATAGATAGTGTTGTTTACAAATATTACAGTTATATTTTCACCTCTTGCAGCTGCGTGTATTGTTTCGCTTGTACCTATAGCCGCAAGGTCACCGTCACCCTGATACGTAAATACGAAAAGTTCCGGATCAGCTCTTTTTACACCTGTTGCAACAGCAGGCGCACGTCCGTGCGGTGCTTCTATCATATCGCAGTTGAAGTATTCATAAGCCATTACCGAACAGCCGACAGGACTTATACCTACTGTAGTGCCTTCTATATTCATTTCATCTATCACTTCTGCTACAAGACGGTGAATTATGCCATGAGTACAGCCGGGGCAATAGTGCGTCTGCACATCGGCGAGTGATTTTGGTTTCTGGAATATAACGCTCATTTTACTGTCTCCCTTCTGATAATTTTATTATCTCTCTGAGCAGTTCTTCAGGTTCGGGGATCACTCCGCCTGTTCTTCCGTAAAAACTTACAGGTACAGAGCAGTTGGTGTACAGTTTTATATCATTTACCATCTGACCTGCAGACATTTCTGCACACAGGATATGACCGGCATTTTTGCATGAGTTGCGAAGCTCATTTTCCGGAAAAGGCCATAGGGTCTTAGGACGGAAAAGACCGGCTTTTATACCTTGTTTTCTTGCCTCATTTACAGCAGAACGTGCTATTCGTGCGGTAGCACCATATGCAGTTATTACTATATGTGCGTCGTCACACAGATATGTTTCACAGTCGGCACAATTATTACTTATCAGTTTGTATTTTTCGTTTCTTTGTAAAACAGATTTTTCAAGTTTGTCAGGTTCTAGAAAGAGTGAGGTTACTATATTATGTTTCCTTTTGTTTTTATGTCCGTCACAAGCCCATGATTTTTCAGGGATATCATTTGTTTTTTCGGGGAAGACTACAGGTTCCATCATCTGACCTATAAGTCCGTCTGAAAGTATCATAGTGGGTATTCTGTATCTGTCGGCAGTATCAAATGCGGTAAATACCATGTCAACAGATTCCTGAACAGATGCAGGAGCATACACTACAAGATGAAAGTCACCATGCCCCGGTGCTTTTACCGCCTGATTATAATCAGACTGAGAAGGCTGTATACCGCCGAGTCCCGGTCCGCCTCTCTGCACATTTACTATTACACACGGAAGGTCGGAGCCTGCTATATATGAAATACCTTCACTTTTGAGTGAAATTCCTGGAGATGAGCTTGAAGTCATGGCACGAACACCTGCCGAACTTGCTCCAAGCACCATATTAATAGCGGCTATTTCACTTTCTGCCTGTAAAAATACACCGCCTCTTTTTGCCATGTTTTTGGCAAAGTAAGCTGCGACTTCCGTCTGTGGTGTTATAGGATAACCGAAGAAACATTTACAGCCTGCTCTTATTGCAGCTTCTGCAAGTGCTTCATTGCCTTTCATCAATACTTTATTCATGACAGTACCATCACCTTTCAACAGTTATTGCATAGTCCGGACACATAACAGCGCACATTGAGCATGAGATACACTGTTCATTGTCAGTACAGACGGCAGTGTAGTATCCTTTGAGATTATGTTTTTCATAGTCAACAGAAATAATTTTTTTAGGGCAGACTTCGGTACATAATCTGCAACCTTTGCATCTTTCAAAATCAATAGTGATCATTTGTTGTCGCTCCTTTTTAAGTAAAGTTCCATGGTGGTGAAACCATGATTTTTACCGGAAAATCATTTTCGGATATTTTTTTATCTGTATTGCTTTTACAGGTAAATAAAACAGGAAGTCCCGAAAGTTCAGAGATTTTATCGGCATATCCGAGTGTGTTTTTTATTACATCGGTATCGGTTTCGTTTCCCAGATTTGAATTGTTTACAAGTCCTGTACAACGAAGTCTTGAAGCGTTTTCTATTTCTTTGATATTTTCGATAATATTATTTACAGAAAAATCAGGTGAACGATATACATTAAAAACATACAGCATATCAGTTACATCTTTATATGTGCTAAAAACATCGTTATACCGACCGAGAACGAAAGCACCTGCATCATCACCGCCAACGTCAACTATATGAAAATCAGTATTTTCTGTTTCAAATCGCATATCAAAGTCAAGTACAGGAATATCGAGATTTGTATTTGCATATACAGGAGAAATAAGTTTTATATTTTTCTTTTCAAATATTTCTGTAAAATCCGAAGTTCTGAAATATGGATTGACTATATCGAGGTCTGTCACAGTTACTTTTCCATATCTGCACATTTCAAAAGCAAGATTTACAGCAAGGTTTGTTTTTCCTGCTCCGTACTGACCGGTCAGTACAGTTATTTTTTTGAAGTTATGATTCACAGCATAGTGCGCCTCCGTCTTTTTCGGTTGTATATCTGTTCTGATTGTTCTGAGCTGCCTGCTTTCCTTGATTTATCGCATGACTGAGCATTTTTGTATCCGGCATTATCTCACCTTTGCAAACTATTTCACCTGTACGGCTTTCCATTTCGTAGTTTTCAAGAATAATACGTGCCGCCGCAACTCTCGATTGCATAGTTGTATGACAGTGAGCGGTAAACATCTGAAGCAGAGAATACCATGAGCTTCCGTGTAATCCCGACATAAGAAAAAGAAGTTCTTTTTTCTCGATCGTAGGCATATTGTGAATAAGTTGTACGAGGTCTTCTTCTATCTTGGAATCATCGTTCAGATCAGCGATATCGTCACTTAGCCACGGATACTGTACAGAAAGGTAGTATGGCAGAGGATTCTGACCGAGAGACGTAAACCACATTTCCCATTGAATGAGATCGGGGCAGGTGATCCCTTTTTCCCAGTTTTGTATAGTCTTTTTTGATACACCAAGTTTTTGGGCTACATAGTCCTGCGTTTTCCCGGAAGCTTTCCGTGATTTTTTCAGAACTTGTGATATTTTTACTATAGTTTCATTATTGTCTTGTTTTACCGGCATTATAACATCACCTTTAAAATTTTTTATAAATAAAAGAGAAAAAAATGTCGCTTTTAAAAATATAAAAGAGAAAAAAATTTCTTTTTTGGGTTAAAATTTTTTGTGTCTACCTGATTTATGCAGGCAAGACACAAATATAATAATGTTTACTTCAGTAAATATGATAACATAAAAATTGTAAAAGGTCAAGGGTGGGAGAGTTTTTTATCACAGTATTTTGATAAGTTTTATAAACTAAAATTATGATATATTTTTTGATGTTGTTATTTGAGAAAAAATATGATACAATGATACATATATAATATTTCAGCTTCGGCAGTGTAAAAATAAAAACAGGAGAAAAAAATTTGAAATATGGACTATAAGGTAATGCATAAAGATAAAGTAATTGCTTTTGCAAATGAAAACGGTATATATGAATTGACCGACAAAAAATTGTGTCCGGCTTGCTTTGTAGTAGGTATGCCTCTTGAAATATGGCTTGATAACAGAAAGATACCAGAGGAAATATTTTTACTGATAGTTTTCTTGCAAATGAGGTTTGCAAAAATGTTTTGAAAAATGAAATGCCGGACAGGGAGATGATTATAAACAGCATTAAATCTGCTGAATTTAAAACTTCAAAAGCATTTGAAAATATCGGTCTTAATTATGAAATCATATCAGATTATATAATAAGAACTTTTGATTTTCTGTCTGGTTCGGTTTTGGGAAATATATAGGATCGATGTTACTTCTGAGTATAAATGCCAAATACAAACTATGGCAAATCAATGTTATTTTAGATAAAAAAACAACAAAGTACTTGTATTTATTGTGCAGATGCGATATAATAATATAAAACTAAAAAATTATAGTTTTGTGATAGTTATAGTAAAGGTATTTTATAAACAGAAAGGAAATTGACTATGAAAAATTCAGGTTTCTTCAGAAAATTCACAGCCGGAATAACAGCGATCCTCACTTGTTTTTCGATGTTATCTGTCGCATCATATGCAGATGAAATTATTTATGGTGATGTAAATTGCGATGGAGTAGTGACGGCACTTGATCTCATGAATATGAAAGAGTATCTTATTGGTAAAAAGACTCTTACTGATGAGCAAAAGACAAACTCAGATATGAACAGTGACCTTAGTGTAAATATAATTGATCTTGTACTGCTTAAACAGGCATTTATAGAAAGCAGTATTACTTCTGAAAATATAATAAAACTTAAAGGTGACACTATAGTATCGAGTGGAAAAGGAATCACTGTTGACGGTACAAATGTAACTATAAACAGCAGTGGCGTTTACAAAATAGAAGGCACGATGACTACCGATGCTGTAATAACCGTTCTGACTTCTGCCGAAGATCTCGGTGATGTAGAGATAACACTAAAAGATGTTTCTATGACAAATTCAACTGATACACCGTGTATTATGGTTGAAAATGCAGAGAAAACAAAGATCACTTTTGAAGGTGAAAATACTTTTGTAAATACATATGATACAGCAACAGCAGAATCATCTGTTTTCTATGCAAAAGATGATATAACATTTACCAAAAACTCAACCGGAACACTTAAAATAAATACAAATGCCTGTATGGCGATCTACTGCAACAATGATATAAACTTCAACGGCGGAGCTATTGATATAAAAACAGACTCTGACGGAAGCGGACTTGCTGAATCTGATGCTGTAAAGGCAAAAGGCGACATCGAATTTAAAGGTGCAGAAATCTCTGTAAATACTGAAGGTGACGGTATCAAATCGACTAAGAAAGCTGTAATAGTAAACGATGGTTCTATTTCTGTAAAATCAGGAAAAGACGCTTTGCAGGGTGAAACAGCCGTAATAATAGCAGGCGGTTCTGTAGTTGCATCAGGTGACCGAGGAATAACTTCTGTCGGTACACTTGATATATCAGGCGGAACAGTATTTGCAACAGCTACTGATAATCAGTCATCATATGCTGTATCTAACTTTGCACAGCCGGTTCTTGCAGTTGATTTTAGCGGAGAACATGTAAAACTAGAAAAATTCCAACTTATTCCAAGCTCCGGTGCTGAATCCACTCTGACATTTACATCTAAAAAGAAGTATAATTATGTACTTGTATCAGATGAAGCATTTAAGAGAGGTGAGAAATATCATATATGTATAGACTCTTACTATTGTGTTACAGACAATGGTGTAACTGTAGTTGATGCTGTATTTGATGCTACTGAAAATTTCGTACATATTACAAACGTTTGTACTGAGGGTCCGGCATAATAAAATAAAACCAAAAATAACGCACATCAGGCTTTCAGGCCATGATGTGCGTTTGTTATTTTTATTTATTTTTTTAATTTACGGCAAATCCAGATTACAAGACACGCTCCTGCTACAGACAGGAAAAATCCAAGAGCGCCACCGCCTATACCGATGAGATTTCCTATTAAACCACCAACAAATCCGCCTACAACACCAAGCGCTGCATTTTTCCAGAATCCCACACGCTGGTTATCCATTATTTTTCCGGCTATTGAACCAACTATTGCTCCAATGATGACTTCGATTATGATTTTAATTAACATAAGCTGTTTCCTTCTTTCTTTAAATGTTGTGTATGTATAAGATAAATTATATTTACCCTAAACATAGCATATCATATATACTCGGATCTTGTCAATGGTTTTTTTATTTTTTTACATTCAGACTTTGTTTTGACTTCATAATTCTATAATTGAAATCAATAAAATTTTAGTTGTTTTAAATAATTTTATTAAAAATATTTACAAACTATTGTTTACAATTTATTAATTTTCTTGGTATTGACAGTGAATATTTCGGGTGATATACTGTATTTAAGTAATTTAATTTACTTATAGTTAGGTTAGTGAAATTTTGAAATGGAGGAACATTTTGTATGTGTGAAATGAAAAGGAAAATTAAAAAAGCATTATATGCTGTAACGGCAGCAACGATAATGATGAGTTCACCGGGAATATTGGTAAACAATTACAATGCTGTTATGGCTCTTGAAACAGGGCAGATCTCAAATCCTGTGATATGGGCAGATGTACCAGATCCTGATATTATCAGAGTAGGTGATACATATTATATGGTAAGTACTACGATGTATTTTACTCCTGGCGCACCTATCATGAAATCAAAAGACCTTGTATCATGGGAGATATGTTCTTATGTATATGATACTCTTGCAGACGGAGCAAAACAGACGCTTACAGGCGGAGAACATGACTATGCACATGGTTCGTGGGCAGCAAGTCTCAGATATCATAAAGGTACGTTCTATGTATTTTTCGGAAGTTATGGGACAGGTAAGTCATATATTTATAAAACAACAGATATCGAGAGCGGTAAATGGACAAGAAGTGAGATAAGTGGTATGTATCACGACGCTTCTATGCTTTTTGATGATGACGGAAGAAATTATCTTGTATACGGCGGTGGAGGAGATATCAAAATAAAGGAACTCAACTCCGAAATGACAGGATTTGCATCAGGAGCAAAGGAACGTTCACTGTTCAAAACAGGTCTTACCGGCCTTAGCGGTGAAGGCGCTCATGTCCAGAAGATAAATGGCTGGTACTATGTATTTATCATAGCATGGCCAAACTCAAGCAGACGTATAGAACTTTGTTACAGAAGTAAAAGCCTTACAGGAAATTTCGAAGGAAAAACCGTTCTTGACTCAGGGCTCGGAACATACGGAGCAGGTGTAGCTCAGGGCGGGATAGTACAGACGACTGACGGTGACTGGTACGGACTTCTTTTTCAGGATCATGGTTCAGTAGGACGTATTCCTGTGCTTGTTCCTGTAACATGGCAAAATGACTGGCCGATGATGGGGGTAAACGGGAAAGCACCTGTTTTACTCAATGTACCCGGAAGTCATACCGGTACTGCACTCGCAAAAGATGATGAATTTAATTATTCGGCAAATAAACTTATGCTCGAATGGCAATGGAATCATAATCCTGATAACCGTTACTGGTCTGTTACGGATAATCCGGGATATTTAAGACTTGTAAACGGTTACACTGCTAAAAGCATAGTTCATGCACGAAATACACTTACACAAAGAACAGAAGGTCCTGCTTGTTCAGCTGTAATCAAGATGGACGTTTCACACATGAAACCCGGAGATTGTGCCGGACTTTCGGCATTTCAGTATAACTACGGAAATGTAGGTGTTCGTGTAACAGACAGCGGTGAAAAGAAAATATATATGGCTACAAATGGTGCATATGGCGGTTCGGATATCATGGCAAGCTATGATAAGATAGCAGAAGAAGTACCACTTAGCGGAAATACTGTTTATCTTAAAACAGACTATAAATTCAATAATGTTGATTCAGGTTATAATGTATCAAATAATATTGATAAAGTGAATTTTTACTACTCTCTTGATGGCTCTTCGTGGAATAAAATAGGTAAGGAACTTGGCATGACATATGATCTCAAATTCTTTACAGGTTACAGAAATGCGATTTACAGCTATGGTACAAAGAGTACAGGGGGATATGTTGATATCGATTATTTTGACTATGAGCGTGACGAATGGAATCCGCCTTCAGTAATAGAGCCAGATGAAAACGGATATTATTTTCATGACAGTTTTGACGGAAATATGGGGAAATGGTCAGCAAGAGGCAGTTGCGTACTGGAGATAAGTGAAGAAACCACATACAGTGGTAAAGGAGCGCTTTATGTATCGGAACGTACATCGGCGTGGAACGGAGCAATGAAAAAACTGAGTACAGCAGAGTTTGATCCCGGCAAAGAATATGCTTTCAGTGCTTGTTTCAAAAATCTTGACGGATCTGCACAGACAGAGTATAAACTGACTCTCCAGTATGATGATGAGAGCGGTGAAACTAACTATCTTGGTATAGATCAGAAAACGACAATAAGAGGAGAATACGTTCAGCTGTACGATCCTAAGTTTAAAATTCCTGAGGGAGCCACAAATCTTGTTTTAGTTGCGGAAACAACACAGGAAATCTGTAACTTTTATGTAGATGAGATAATCGGTGCAGTAGCAGGAACAGAAATAAAAGGTCCTGACGCTATAACACTCAAACGTGGCGATATTGATAATGACGGAAGGATAACAGTAGCAGATATGGTGCTTATCAGGAACGGACTGGTTGATGGTTTTGAAAATGACAGTGCAAAATATACGGCTGATGTAAATTCTGATACATTGAATGATATATCGGACGCAGTGCTTCTGAAAGAATATCTGCTTGGAATGATAACAGACTTTCCGATAGCATAGATTTGATTTATATAAAAAAACGGCAGAACTGAGTTCTGCCATTTTTTATAATCATGATTTTTGTTTTTTCTTCTTTTTATACCTGTCTTCTTCACTGAATATACAACCGCAATATTTTTGCATATACAGACCAAGTTCACGAGCTTTATCCTGTCCTTCACGAAATCCTGTACGAAAGTCATAATAAGCAAATTTTACATTGTATTTATCGGCCATTTTCAGAGCTGTTTCGCATATAAGGTCGTGGTTCTGATAAGGACTGACAAGAAGGGTTGTGGTAAAACTGTCAAATCCGTTTTCGGATGCATATTTTGCAGTTTCTTCAAGTCGTACATTGTAGCAGTAGGAGCATCTCTTGTCAAATTCAGGATAAACATTTGTGATAAAGCTTCGCAGACCGTATTCATTTTCTACAACGAGTTTCAGATCTATTGATTTTGCGTATTCTACAAGTGTGTTTTTACGCATTTTATATTCTGTAAAAGGGTGTATGTTCGGATTGTACCAGAAGCCGACCGGTTCGATATTTTCTGAGCGTACTTTATCGACACAGTAAACCGAACAAGGTGCACAGCATATGTGCATAAGGAGTTTTTGTTTGTTTTCTTCCATAAGTTTTAAACAGTTTCTTCTCTGAGAATACTGCCGTTTAGCTCCTTCCATGTAAATTTATTGTTTTCAAGTATCATGTACTGATGCTTTGAGTTTTCTTTTGGTATGGAAACAGATCCGGGATTTATGTATATTATACCGTTTGTTTCACGGTATGCAGGTATATGTGTATGACCGTTCAGAAGTATATCACCCTTACAGAGCGGTGGGAGAGTCTGTTCGTTGAATTTGTGACCATGCGTTGCAAATATTGTTCTGTTGTCAAGCCATAAAATGCAGTATTCTGCAAGAACAGGGAAGTCAAGCACCATCTGGTCTACTTCGGTGTCACAGTTTCCGCGTACACAGAGAAGTTTTTCTTTTAGTGGATTTAAAAGTTCGATAACTTTTTTTGGTGCGTATTCTTCAGGGAGGTCATTTCTCGGACCGTGATAAAGTATATCTCCGAGGATAAGAAGTTTATCGGGATTTTCCTTTTCAAAAGCTTCTGTGAGCATACGGCAGTATTTTGCCGATCCGTGAATGTCGGATGCTATCATAAGTTTCATATTTATATTCTTCACTTTCAGTTTATTGTTTTTTTACAAGTTTTTTGAGCTTTTTATATACAGCAGAGCCTGCCTGTTGTCCGAATTCGGCAACAAGGTTTTTGTGGAAGTTCTGTCTTGTATGGTTTTCAATTCCGTGATTTAAAAATCTGTAAACATTAACACCTTCCTGATTACCGAGTTTTTCTTTCAGATGTTTTTGAAGACTGGTTTTGCTGAATGTGTCATCAAGAGTCATTATTGCCTGAGCGATGTCTTCTGACGATACAGTGATTTGGTTTATTTTCTGATTTGCATTTATAAGATTTCGGATATCTTCGTTGATTTCGATCGATGTTATAATTGCTTCTTCGGATATTTCATCTTCTGTTTCAATAACCGGTATGAAAATAGCGGTTTGTCTGATTATCGATGTCTGAATATCAGTTCCCTCAAGTTTACTGTTCCAGAATTTTATAACATGTTCAAATCCGTTATCTTTACTTATTATGTAAAATTCCTTATCATCACTTTGTGTTATCAGATAGCCAAGGTATGTGGAAAGCTGAAAATCAAGTGCATTTTTTCCGCCTACCGAAATTTCAAAATATTCAAATTTTGCAGGGCTTGCACATATACAGCGATGCATTTCCATAGAAAGTTTATTTGAATTTGCACTGTAAAATATTATAACAGTGTCCTGAGCATTGAGTTTTTCTGTTCCGCTTAGTCCGTCTGAACCAACATTTTCAAAGTCAATTAAGTATGTAGCCATTTTTTCACCCCATAAATAAAAAATTATTCAAAATCGCTCATATCAATAAGTGTTTCATTTAAAACAAGAGGATCGTGTGCACCGGCAGCTATTTTCTGATCTACAGGCCATTTTACCATAATATCTTCGTTACAGCTTGCAGTAAGCAGTACAGCATACTCATCAAAAAGTCCTCCGTAATATCCCTCGCTTGCAGGTGCGTATTTATCAGGCATCTGCTTTACGGCTTCTTCGTTGAGCATAACAAGACAGTCGTTCATCCACCACAGATACTGTTCTTCGCTTTCAGGTCTGTCAACTGTTATCATAATTATATTAAGAAAGTCGTTTTCTTCAGACGGAAGGCTTATAGAGAGATCCATTTCCGGATAATCACCGTTGAGAAAGGCAGACTTTACATTTTCTACGCATTTATTAAGATCAAGCTGTTTGTTAGGGTCTGCAACAAGTTTGTTTCCGCCTTTTTGCGGTTGTTCAGTAACAGCAACATCGTCATTTACCACAGTTGTTGTTTTCTTGTTTTCTTTATCACCACAAGCATTAAGAAAAACAAGTGGTATCAGTAAACAGGCAAGTGTGCTAAGTATTTTCTTTGACATATCATTTCTCCTTTTTAATTTTTTTTAACTTTCAGGAAACATTATATACTTATCAGAAAATTCTTCATATTTGTGACAGGTAAATAACAGTACCTGATTGAGACGGCTGTATTCAGAAATAAATTCAAAACCTTTTTTGGCTCTTCCCGGATCATATTGTATAAATACGTCGTCAAGAAACAAAGGGATTTTATTTTGCGTTATCATATCAGCAATGGCAAGACGCAGTGAAAAATACGCCTGTTCAGCAGTTCCGGCACTCAGGTACTGCCACGTATGTATATTGCTGCTTTGGTCTTCTGTAGTGTTTATTTCAAGATTTTTAGAAACCAGTATTTCAGAATATTTTCCGTTTGTAAGATGTGAAAAAATTCTTTGTGTATGACTGTTAAGTTTCGGACCGAAAGTCTGTCTTATTTCATTTCCGGCTTCATCAAGTGCTTCCATTGCTGCCTTTACACTTTCTGCGTAAAGATCCATAGCGTTTATATTTGATTTTATCTCATCTATTTCGTTATGGATAACAGCAGGTGTTGCAGTCATACGATACTGAGAATTAATTTTTGTACGCAGTGAAGTTATTTCGTCATTTACTTTATCAATATCTTTCTTTGCGTCTTCAAGGTTGTTTTCCAACGCATCAAGCTGTTCATCTGTAAGCAGTTTCGGACCTGATTTTCCTGTAAGAGTACTGAGCTTGTTCTTGAGAGAAGTCATCTTTGCCTGTATTGCTTCAGGAGAATCAGTTATAATATCTTCGTCATACTTTGAACTCAATATAGCTTTTGTTTTTTCAATTTCAGACAGAACAGACTGGGCATGACTTATAGAATCTTCTATCTGGGCTATGTTTGAAACCGATCTATAATTTGCAAAGTAGGTCATGAGATTTATATTCAGAGTAGTAATCTCACTGCTCATAGAAGAAAGACTCATATTCAGTTTGTTTTGTTCAGCTATTTTTTGTTCATTCTGTGTTGTAAGTTTGTTGTTGTATATTTCAAGTTCATGTTTTTTCTGTTCGGTATTTGCGTATTCGTCGCCAAGGAGCAGAAGATTTTGTTTTGTGAGTTTTATTTTCTCATTGTATTCGTTTTTCATGCTTTCAAAATCAGCATAGATCTTTTCATAGTCAGGAGGTTGTTTTACAAGTTCCGGATTTTTTGCTTCCTTATTTTTTTTGGCTCTTTCGAGCAGTTTTGCCAGTACAAATATCATTCCGCATACAGGAGCTATGTTTATAAGTATCCACGGATCTTTCATAAGCAGTGCAAGTGCGCAAATAAAAACGGCGACAACAGGCATTACATAATTTATAAGAACACTGTTGTTATGTGCTTCCATATCAGCAAGATATTCTTTGTATTTTTCTTCTTTTATTTGTGTTTCGACAAGCTTTTCCTGAAGTTCTTCAAGACTGGTGTGCAGATTTTCAAGTTCCTGTTCTGATTGCGCTATGTTTTCTTTTATTTCTTTCTTTTTATCGGAAAGACTGTCAAGATCTACGTAATTTTCCTGGATACGCTCTGCAAGGTGCATTTCTGATATCTCGTTTGCGAGTGTATTGAATTCGGATTTTTTTTCTGAATAGATATTTTTGAGCATATCAAGTCTTGAAAGCATATTACTGCATTCGTCGATAAATTCATCTGTTACAGTAAATCTTCCATGAGTTATACTTTGATTTAGTTCTTCAAGTTTTTCTTTGAGCTGGTCCTTTACTGCATTTTTTCTGTTTTGCGTTTCAAGGGAGTGAAGTTCGCGTATTATCCGTTGTTCACGTATTGCAGAGGCTATCTTGTCATGATATTCTGTTTTTTTGTTAAGATGTTCGCAGAAAGAAGCGCATAATTCTTCATCGCTTAACTTTTGCTGTTCAACTGTTTCGGCTTCTGCGAGCTGCTCTGTTTTATCCGAGAGTAAAACAAGCATCTTATCAAGTTCGCCTGATTTACCGCTTTTTGAACGTAATTCTTCATATGATTTTTTGAGTCTTTTCTTTACTATTTCGTAAGAAACTGTTTCATCACATGAAGTAGCAAAGTTCATAAGTCTTTTTGAGATCTCATCTTCTTTTTCAGATGCATTTATAACTGATGACATACCGCCGATAAATACACTCTTTTCAAATGCAGATGAACCAAGACCGAAAAACTGTTCGCCTACATCATATTTACAGCTTATAGGTTCGTTCATTCCGGTATCAAGATTCCATAGTGATATATTGTCACTCAGATTTGAACTGCCGAATTTTCTTTCAAGTCTGTAAGAGGTGTTCTGAAATTCAAATTCGATAAATCCGGACATTTCAGAACCGTCCCATGGAGTATACTTTTTTCTCGGATTTTTACTGATATCTGAGGATTTTGTATTTGAACCGTAAAACATCATTTTGATAAAATTCATAACGGTAGTTTTACCGGCTTCATTGTTACCATATATAATATTCATTCCGGGTTTGAGTGAAAGCCGGAAATCCTTCAGCTTACCGAAATTTTTAATATAGATGGTTTTTATTTTCAAGTGTATCACCTCGTAGCTACTAAAATTAGACTCATACATTATTAATTGTACCACAAATGAATACAAAAAACAAACTTAAAATATAGAATATATTGCCTTAAAATAACATTCGGTGTTCTGTTGATTTTTATATTGATATATGGTAAAATTAATAGGAATGCAGAAAAACTGACATTACTGATTAGGAGGGTAACGAATATGACAGATTCCAGAAAAGAAGAACTGATTAGAACCTTTATTGAAAATGATAACAATCAGTATCTTAACGAACTTACTGTTCAGGAAATTATATTTGTTTATTTTAACATAAATAACAAATGGAAGGAAACAGACGGTTCGGATTATGAGCTTGAAAAGAAACGTACAGAGATTTTTCAGGCAATACTTATCAAAATGACTTCGGTTGAAACACTTTATGTTGCATATAATATAGCAACAAGATGTCCTCATATTGATGAAGAGGGAAGTGCATGGGTATTTTCTGAGGAAAGTTTTGCTAATGAAGCGAAGGAGCACTATATGTCACGTTTTATAGCGCTTGACATCAAAAAAATCTCCAAAGATGAATACATAGAAGAATTTTGTGAGTTTGTAAGAAGCGGAATAAAAACAATTCTCGTTGATAACGGTCACTACAACACAAGAGTGCATGTGAGCGATCTTATGATAACAGATACTTCTGACGGAGTTATAGAACAGGAAAATCCGGGTCTGAAGTTTGCTATGACCTGTTTTTTTCAGAACTGTTTTACAAAGTTTACTTTTGAACACAAGCAGGAGTTTTTGAAAGAACTTGAAGGAAATATGATGAGAGAAATTGCTTCGGCTAAGTTACTTGTTCCTGTTCGCATGAAGAACAGAGAACACGTAAATGACGGTCAGACTGTAGAGATAAATACTTCTGAACCGGTAGAAATACCAACTCTTACAAACGAAAAAGAAAAGCTTAACTTTATGCCTGCATTCACAGACTGGGCAGAATTTGTAAAAGTTTATTCAAAAGATGAATGGAATGCAGTTATAATGGATTATACACAGTTTGTAAAAGCTTCAGCTAATTGTGACGGTGTGATGATAAATCCTGCCGGAATGCCGTTAAGAATTTCTGAGGAGAACGTAAAGAGAATCGAAGAATTTTTAAAAAAATAATTATGAAAGAAGAATGAAAATGGCTGATATTGTTTACACATACGAAAATAAGGTATATCTTAATCTCACAAATGAATGTCCGTGCAGATGTAAGTTCTGTATAAGAAATAACGGCGATGCAGTAGGTGAGGCAACATCACTCTGGCATAAGAAACAGCCGACTCTCGAAGAAATAACAGAGGCTGTTGACACATTTGACTATAAGGGTGCTGATGAGGTTGTAGTATGTGGATACGGTGAACCAACTTCAGAACCTGAAATACTGAAAGCAGTATGCAACCATATCAAAGAAAAATTTGGCTTTAAAATAAGACTCAACACAAACGGTCTTGGAAATCTCATAAACAACAGGGATATTACAGAGGAAGTGTGTTCATGTATAGACAGTATTTCCATAAGTCTTAACGCTCCTACAGCAGAGAAGTATAATGATATAACACAGCCTAAGTTTGGAATAATATCTTTTGAAGAAATGCTTTCTTTTGCACGTAATTGCAAGAAATATCTTGATGATGTGCGTTTTTCCGTTGTTGATGTTATTTCAAAGGAAGATATCGAGGATTGCAGGAAACTTGCTGAATCTATGGGTATTCCGCTCAGAGTCAGAGAATATACTCCATGATGATCTTAATCAAAAATTAACTGAAAATTAACCGTTTTAACCATTTCATTTTCTAGGATTTTGTAGTATAATTGTATATGTGTACGCAATATAATAAGAAAAGGAGATGTTAAAAATTGAAATTTAAATTTAACACCAAATATAATACAATTGCGTTTTATGCTGTTACAGTATTTGCAATATGCATGTTGCTTGTTCTTCTGTGTTTCAAACTTGAAACATTTATCGGCATCATGAGAAAGATATTTACAGCACTTGCTCCGGTAATATGGGGAATAATAATTGCATATCTTTTGTGGCCGCTTGTCAGAAAGATCGAAACATTTTTACAAAAGCGTGTTTTCAAGAAAAAACCCGAAAGTAAACTCAATCGTTCTTTAAGTATTCTTGTGGCATCTTTGATAACATTTGCTGCGATCATTGCTCTTATTGCTGCTGCAGCACCTGAAATAGTGGAAAGTATTTCGGGGCTTTTCAATAATATGCCTGAATATTTGAATTCACTCTATGATTATATACTCAATTTTATAAATAAAAATCCTGAAATCAGTGAACCTATGCAGGAATGGTTTGAAAACCAGTTTGAGAATATTGAAAATATGTTGCTCGACTGGGTTACAAATTTAAGACCTATGTTTGAAAAGTACCTTATAATGTTAAAAGATGGACTGTTCAGTTTTCTTATAGGTGTAAAAGACTTTTTCTTAGGTTATATAGTTTCTATTTACCTTCTTTTCAGCAAGGAGCATTTTATCGGTCAGATAAAGAAAATACTTTATGCTGTTATTCCTGATAAAGTTTATAATACTCTTATGATCAAGGGTGCTCATGCAAACAGAATTTTCAGTGATTTTCTTATCGGAAAAGCTATAGATTCACTTATTATCGGAATGCTTTGCTTTACTATACTAGTTATTTTTGGCATTCCTAATGCGATGCTTATAAGTTTCATTGTTGGTATTACAAATATGATTCCTTTCTTCGGACCTTTTATCGGTGCTATTCCTTCGGCATTGCTTGTACTTCTTACAGCTCCGAAGAAAACTATAGTTTTTGTTGTGATTATTCTTGTTTTACAGCAGTTTGACGGAAATATACTTGGTCCGAAGATTCTTGGTAACAAGTTAAATCTTCCGACTTTCTGGATCATGTTTTCTATCTTTTTCTTCGGAAATCTTTTTGGCTTTGCAGGAATGCTTGCAGGTGTACCGATATTTGCGGTTATATATACACTTACAAAAGAATTTGTAGAAGAACGTATAAGAGTAAAAAAATTAAAATTGAAAGAAGAAGGTATCTGTCTTGCTGATTCGGACCTTAATATTGCAGATGAAGAAGTCTTTGCAGATGACGGCAAAATATTTGAAGAGGACGAGGTTTATAAAGAAGATGATACAGACTAATGGATAATCTTATTTACAGTCTTAATGCGACTGTTCCTGTTTTTGCAATAATTTTTTTAGGCTGGGCGTTTAAAAAAAAGAATATTATAAATGATGAATTTGTTTCGGTAAACAATAAACTTGCTTTTAATGTACTTTTTCCGGTGTTACTTTTTAAGGACATTTCAGGTATGCGTTTGGAAGAAAGTTTTGACCTTAGGTTTTTTCTTACCTGCTTTATAATGACTGTTGCTTCAATTGCCTTAATAACTTTGTACACACTGTTATTTGTAAAAGAGAAAAGCATGAGAGGCAGTTTTATACAGGGTTCATTCAGAAGCAGTGCCGCCATTCTCGGTGTATCCATGGCGGAAAACCTTTATGGCAGTGCCGGACTTGTTCCGGTTATGATCATAGCGGCAGTTCCTTTTTATAATTTTTATTCTGTTATAATTCTTACGCTTGGCAGCAGGCAGGAAGAAAAGAAAATCGATATGAAAAAGCTTATAATAAGCATAATAAAAAATCCTATGATCGTATCGATTTTTCTTGGAATACCATTTTCGATATTCAGTATAAATTTTCCCACAGTTATAGACAAGACTATAAACAGCCTTGCTTCGATCGCCACACCGCTTGCTTTACTTATAGTCGGTGCAGGATTTGATTCATCTGACGGATTTAAAGAGAAGATGAAACCGTGTGCAATAGCTTCATTTATAAAGCTTGTGGTACAACCGGGTATATTTTTGCCGATAGCGGTTCTGATGGGATTTCGTGAGCAGGAGCTTATAGCTATACTTATAATGCTGGGGTCGCCTTCTACGGTGAGTGGATTTATAATGGCGAAAAGCATGAAAAATGACAGTGAACTTGCTTCGGGTATAGTTGTGGTTACGACAATACTTTCAGCATTTACTATTACAGGTATGATATATATACTAAAATCATTTTCACTGATTTAATTAGTTTGGGAGGACAAATAACGATGATAAGACACATTGTTATGTTTACTTTACTTGAAGAGGCAAACGGAAAAACAAAAAAAGAAAATCTTGCAGAAGCAGTTGAAAAGGCAAAAGCGCTTAAAGATAAAGTTCCGTCACTTAGAAACTATAGTGTGGTTACAAATTATGAAAAAGCAGACCGGACTAATTATGACATAGCTTTGGTTTGTGATTTTGATGATATGAACGGACTCGATGAGTATCAGAACCACCCTGATCACAAAGCTTTTGGAGCGTTTCTTAAAAATATAAGAGACGGCAGAGCCTGCATTGATTTTGAGATATAAATAATATATAACCGATGATCGCAGTTTTGTGGTCATCGGCTTTTTTATAATAAATTTTGATTTTCCCATTGAATATTACTTATAGATAGTGTATAATTATATTAATAAAGCATAATAATTTCTTGATTTTAAATGATTTTTTATGAATATTTACGATGTTAGGGGTGGGTAATATGAAGATAAAGTTTAAGAATACAATATACAGGATAACAGGGATATTTACAGCTTTTATAATAATGATGGCTACAGTGAATATTGCAGAGGCAGACAGTGGTATATTGAAAGCAGATCTTAACGTTGATGGTGCTGTTACAGCGTCAGATCTTGTGTGTATGGTTTATCATCTTACCGGAGTACGCATTCTTGAAGGACAAGGGAAAGTAAACGCAGATATAAGCGGAGACAATACTGTTAATATGATAGACATGATATTGTTAAAAGAGTTTATCATAGATGAGTATATAAAAGGTTCTGAGACAACTACACCTGCACCGCCACCGCCTTCGGAATCGGAAACAGGTATATTATCGGTTGATGGAACAGAACTTCCGCTTGGTGTTCCGGTTGATAGTATGGTCGGAATTCTTGGTGAGCCGGAAATAACGTTTGAGGAGATTTATATCAGGTATACCATAACATATCATATATATGAAGAAGGCCGTGAAAATACGATCATTGCGATTTCAGATGATAATACGGTAGTGGGGTATTATACAACGGTTTCATCGTATACAAATGACAGCAAAGCAATAGTGACGGAGTACAGGGATACATATCAGGACAATATACTTTATGCTATACTTGCACTCTATCCTGAGTATTCGCTTAATGCTTCGATATTAAAAGACCCCTATGATTTATCAGTGTTTAATAAAATAAATTTTTATATTATGAATGCTATCAGAAAAATAAATGGACTGCCACTTTTTACATGGTCTGCAACCGCGTCATATACTGCACAAAGTCACAGCAGAGATATGGCAGAGAAAAATTATTTTTCACATACCAGCATAGATGGCAGGACATTGGGAAAAAGATTGACATTGGCAGGAATCGGCTGGATGAGTTGTGCGGAAAATATCAACGCAGGATACTGGAGTACTTTTGAGTCAGCTGACAGCTGGTACAATTCAAGTGGTGGACATCGCAATGCTATACTTGGTTCGTATAAATTTATCGGAGTTGGTTTTGCGTATGATGAAAACTCTGATTATGGAATATACGGAACACAGGATTATTACAGTTAATAACAAAAAGACGACTTACCTTGATGGAAGTCGTCTTTTTTTATTTATTAACTAAGTTCGAAAGCTCCTGTATAAAGTCTGTAGTATGTACCTCTTTGAGCTAAAAGTTTTTCGTGATTTCCACGTTCAATAATTCTTCCGTGATCAAGAACCATTATTACATCTGAGTTTTTGATAGTAGAAAGTCTGTGTGCTATTACAAATACTGTTCTGCCTTTCATGAGTGCATCCATACCTTTTGAAACTATCGCTTCTGTTCGTGTATCTATGGAACTTGTAGCTTCGTCAAGGATCATTACAGGTGGATCTGCGATAGCAGCACGAGCTATTGAAATAAGCTGACGCTGACCTTGTGAAAGACCTGAACCGTCGCCTTCAAGTACAGTATTATAACCGTTTGGAAGCATTCTTATAAAGCCGTCTGCATTTGCAAGTTTTGCAGCTTCAATACATTCTTCATCGGTAGCATCAAGTTTTCCGTATCTGATGTTATCCATAACAGTTCCTGTAAAGAGATTTACTTCCTGCAATACTACACCAAGAGAATGTCGTAAATCATCTTTTTTGATTTTATTGATATTGATGCCGTCGTATCTTACTTTACCGTCTGCAATATCGTAAAATCTGTTGATAAGGTTTGTTATAGTAGTCTTTCCGGCACCGGTAGAACCTACAAGTGCTATTTTCTGACCCGGTTCAGCAAAGAGAGTGATATCGTGGAGTACGATTTTTTCATCATTGTATCCAAAATCAACATTGTCAAAAACTATATGTCCGTCAAGTTTGGTATAAGTTACACTTCCGTCTTTGTGTGGATGTCGCCATGCCCACATACCTGTACGTGCGATACTTTCAAATATTTCTCCGTTTGGTCTTACGCCTGCATTTACAAGAGTAACATATCCTTCATCGGTTTCAGGTTGTTCATCAAGCAGTGTAAATATTCTGTCAGCACCGGCAAGAGCCATTACAACTGCGTTTATTTGCTGTGATACCTGTGAAACGTTCTGACAAAACTGTCTTGTCATGCCTAAAAATGTTACAACTACCGAGATAGTCAGTACTTTTTCACCGCCAAACAGTGCATTAAGCGAAGGGTTCGCAACGTTGCCAAGCATGAGAGCACCACCGATAAATGCAATAAGTACATAAAGTATATTTCCTATATTATTCATTATAGGCATAAGTATATTTGCAAATCTGTTTGCATTTGTTGCATCACTGCAAAGGGCTTCGTTTATACGGTCAAAGTCACTTTTTGATTTTTCTTCGTGACAGAATACTTTAACAACTTTCTGTCCGTGCATCATTTCTTCTATATAGCCTTCGACCTTACCAAGTGCCATTTGTTGTTTCATAAAGTATTTTGCGGAGTTTCCGCCGATGAACTTTGTAACCATTGACATAAGGAAAATGCCGAATACTACAACCAGAGTAAGCCATACGCTGTAGTAAAGCATTATAAACATAAGTGATGTAACAGTGAGTGATGCTGAAAGGAAACTTGGAAGGGACTGAGATATAAGCTGTCGGAGAGTATCTATGTCATTTGTATATGATGACATGATGTCTCCATGATTATGTGTATCAAAATATTTGATAGGAAGGCTTTGCATTTTGTTGAACATCTTTTTACGCATTTTGCATAGGAAGCCTTGTGTTATTATTGCGCCAAGTCGGGTGTAGGAAAAAGCACATAAAAGACCGAGTGCATAGATGAGAACCATTATAATTATGGTTTTTGTCAAAGTAGGGGAAACCTGTAAGAAGGCTTCTTTAAACTGTGAAGTTTCAGTAAATCCGTTTTGTGCTATTATTCTAAGCCCTTCTGCTATTATACCTGCTATTTTTTCTATGTATACGGATGGTACAACTCCTACAATAGCAAAGAGAATCATTGTGCATATTTCAAGAATCAATAAACCTTTATATTCTTCAAAAAGCATTTTTATAAGTCTTTTCATTGTGCCTTTTTTAGCTTTTGGTCTGCCACCCGGAGGTCCGCCCGGTCCGCCTTTTGGTCCATTTGGAGGTCCGCCTGGTCCGCCTTTTGGTCCATTTGGAGGTCCACCTGGTCCGCCTTTTGGTCCATTTGGAGGTCCACCTGGTCCACCTTTTGGTACATTTGGAGGTCCACCTGGTCCACCATTAAATCCATTTGGAGGACTGCCATTTCCACCCTGGAAAGCGTTTTGAGGAGAGTTGTTTCCACCCTGGAAAGCGTTTTGAGGAGAGTTGTTTCCACCCTGGAAAGCGTTTTGAGGAGAGTTGTTTCCACCCTGGAAAGCGTTTTGAGGAGAGTTGTTTCCACCCTGGAAAGCATTCTGAGGAGAGTTGTTTCCACCCTGGAAAGCGTTTTGAGGAGAGTTGTTTCCACCCTGGAAAGCGTTTTGAGGAGAGTTGTTTCCACCCTGGAAAGCATTCTGAGGAGAGTTGTTTACACTTTGAAAAGCGTTCTGAGGAGAGTTGTTTACACTTTGAAAAGCGTTCTGAGGAGAGTTGTTTCCACCCTGGAAAGCGTTTTGAGGAGAGTTGTTTCCACCCTGGAAAGCGTTTTGAGGAGAGTTGTTTACACTTTGAAAAGCATTCTGAGGAGAGTTGTTTCCACCCTGGAAAGCGTTCTGAGGAGAGTTGTTTACACTTTGAGATGCGTTTGGAGAAGCATTGTTTTCAATCTGCAATCTGGTTATAGTGCCACCTTTAACATAACTATCGTATTGAAGATTTGAGTTTTGTTGGTTTTGCTGAAGATCAGGCATTGTCACTGCCTCCTTTTACCTGAGAATAATATACTTCCTGATAAATACGGTTACTGTTAAGAAGCTGTTCGTGTGTTCCTACGCCGTTTATCTGTCCATCTTCCATAACTATTATAATATCCGAATCCTGAACGGAAGATATTCTCTGAGCTATTATAAATTTTGTTGTGTGAGGTATCTGTTCACGAAAAGCTTTTCTCAGGAGTGCATCTGTTTTGGTATCAACAGCACTTGTTGAGTCATCAAGAATAAGTATTTTTGGATTTTTAAGAAGCGCACGCGCTATACAAAGACGTTGTTTCTGACCACCTGAAACATTTGAACCGCCTTGTTCTATGTAGGTATCATATTTTTGTGGAAATTCCTGTATAAATTCATCTGCCATTGCAAGGCTACATACATGCTGTATTTCTTCATCGGTAGCATTTTCATTTCCCCAGCGGAGGTTTTCTTTTATTGTTCCTGAGAAAAGAACATTTTTCTGAAGAACAACAGCCACGTTATTTCTTAAAACATCAAGGTCATAGTCTTTGACATTTACACCACCTACATAAACCGCACCGCTTGATACATCATAAAGTCTGGAGATAAGGTTTACAAGAGAAGTTTTTGAAGAACCTGTTCCGCCGATAATTCCTACAGTCTGTCCTGACCTGATATTCAGGTTTATATTTGAGAGGGCTGTTTTTTCAGCATTTTTGTTATATTTGAAGTAAACATTTTCAAATATAACACTTCCGTCCATAACGCTCTTTACAGGGTTTGAAGGTGTTTTGATATCAGCTTCTTCATCAAGAACTTCGACTATTCGGTTGGCAGATTCAATTGACATTGTTATCATTACAAATATCATTGAAACCATCATAAGACTTGTAAGTATCTGTACAGAATAAGTTATCATTCCGCTGAGAGTACCAATACCGTACTCAAGACCATTTGTAGTGATAACAAGTTTTGAACAGAGGAGTGAAACAAGTATAAATGTTATATACATACAAAACTGCATTATCGGAGTGTTGAGAGCAAGTATTTTTTCGGCACGTGTAAAATCATTTCGAACGTCATCGGCAGCTTTTGCAAATTTGTCTTTTTCATAGTCTTCACGTACAAAAGATTTTACTACTCGCATACCTTTTATATTTTCCTGTATTGATTCGTTTATTTTATCATATTTTTTAAATACTTTTACAAAAAGAGGGTGAACTTTTTTTATTATGCCAAAAAGTGATATACCGAGAATCGGTATTACTCCGGCAAATATCCATGCAAGACTTCCACCAAGCTTTATAGACATAATAAATGCGAAAATAAGCATAAAAGGACAGCGGACAGCTATTCGGATCACCATCATAAATGCCATCTGTACATTATTTATATCGGTTGTCATACGAGTAACAAGACTTGATGTTGAAAATTTGTCAATGTTTGAAAATGAAAACTCTTGTACTTTATGAAACATATCACGTCTTAGATTTTTTGCAAATCCGCATGATGCTATTGCACAGAAATGTCCTGATGCAATGCCCATCGCCAGAGAAATAAGTGCCATTATAATAAGTATAGCACCGTATTTCATTATTGTTTTCATTTCACAACCAGCTTGTATCTGGTTTACAAGTTCTGCAGTAAGCATAGGGATAATACATTCCATGACGACTTCCAGAGCTACGAGCAGAGGGGTAAGTATGGAAGGAACTTTGTATTCCCGTATACGTTGTGCAAGTTTCTTTACCATTTTACATCTTTCCTTTAAACAAATTTTTCTGAAACAAATATTCAGAATACAGAACCGGATTATTTGTGAAAATATTTTAATAAATTGGTAATTAAAAAGTTTATTTTTCAGGAAATAATTCGCCCTAAAAATTATATGACAGATTGCTTGATTTGTCAATTGATGATTTGTATAAAATCACATAAATGATGTGTTTAAATTATGTTATCTGGTATAATCATATTTCATTATTTATAGTTAATGCTAATGTTATTCATGCAACTTTTATAAAAAAAATAAAAAATACTATTGTCAAACTGTGATAAATATGATATAATTAAAAACATATGTGGATAGGTGACAACAGCTAAATAATATTACAGAAAGGTTGTTTTCTTTTATGGAACAGAAAAAATCCGGTTTTAGTACAAAAATAGGTTTTGTACTGGCGGCTGCCGGTTCAGCAGTTGGACTGGGAAATATATGGAGATTTCCTTATCTTGCGGCTCAGCATGGTGGAGGTATATTTTTGCTGGTATATATCATACTAGCAGTTACTTTTGGTTTTACACTTATGATAACAGAAATATCAATAGGACGTAAAACAGGAAAAAGTGTTATCAACGCTTATCAGATGATAAGTAAAAAATTCAAGCCACTTGGCTGGCTTGCGGCGGCAGTACCGATTATAATTTTTCCGTATTACTGTGTAATAGGTGGTTGGGTTTTAAAGTATCTGACAGTTTATGTCAAGGGAAGCGTAACAGGTTCAGAGATGGCTGTCACAAACAGCGACTTTTTCGGAAATTATATCGGAAATGCAGGTCAACCTGCTTTGTTTCTCGCTATATATATGGGACTTACTGCAATAGTAGTAATGCTTGGTGTTGAAAAAGGAATAGAGAAGGTAAGTAAAATAATGATGCCTGTTCTTGTATTGATAACGGTCATCATTGCAGGATATTCACTCACTATTGACGGTGCTATTGACGGTCTGATTTATTATGTAAAGCCTAATTTTGCTGATTTTTCTATAAAGACTGTTATTGCGGCTATGGGTCAGCTTTTCTACTCTATGTCACTCTCTATGGGTATCATGATAACATACGGTTCGTACATGAGAAAAGAAGATAATCTTGAGACTTCTGTAAGACAAATCGAGATTTTTGACACTGGTATAGCGTTTTTATCAGGTATGATGATCATTCCGGCAGTTTTTGCGTTTTCAGGCGGAGATGCATCTGCAATAAATGCTGGTCCGGGACTTATGTTTGTAACATTACCTAAGGTATTTGCTACAATGGCAGGCGGAAAAACAATAGGAACTATATTCTTCTTCCTTGTTGCACTTGCAGCGCTTACTTCTTCAATATCTCTTATGGAAACTATAGTATCAGTATTGTCTGAAAAACTTAAATTCAAAAGAATAACTATTTGTATAATAGTTATTGCTGTTTCATTCATGATAGGTATGCTTTCGGTTCTCGGATACAGTAACTGGTCCGAAGTAGAGATCATGGGAAGACAGCTTCTTGACTTCTTTGATTTTATCAGTAACAGCATAATAATGCCGATAGTTGCATTGCTTACATGTATACTCATAGGTTATGTATCAAAGCCTGAATATGTTGAAGAAGAAGTTCAGTTAAATTCAAAATTTAAATCTAAGAAGATGTACAGAGTAATGCTTAAATATGTTGCTCCTGTATGTATGGTAGTTATTTTCCTTTCTGCAGTATTTGGTATAGTATAATAAAATGAGCATGTCTCCGATTTGTTTTGGGGACATGCTTTGGTTTTGTCATGAAAAATAAGAGGTTATATATGAAAAGAAAATTAAAAGGTAATATAATGCTTTTGATAACAGCATTTATATGGGGAACGGCATTTGTTGCCCAGAGTGAAGGAATGAATTATGTTGGTCCTTTTACATATAGTGCTGTTCGTACACTGCTTGGCGGAATTGTACTTATTCCGGTTATTTTTTTCTTCAAAAGAAATAAGCCAGACAGGGAAGAAGTAATTGAAAGAAAAATTTTCTTAAAAGAAACTTTCAAGGGTGGTATAGTTTGCGGAATAATTTTGTTTTTTGCCAGTTCGCTTCAACAAATAGGTATAAGTATGACTACAGCAGGCAAATCAGGATTTATAAGTGCAGTATATATAATACTTGTTCCTGTTGCAGAGTTTTTCTTTTTTCGTAAGAAAAATATTTTTGTGTGGATATGTGCAGTCATAGCTTTTGCAGGGTTATATCTTCTGTGTGTAAAAGAAGATTTTTCGATAAATCGTGGAGATGCAATAGTTCTTCTGAGTGCTCTATGGTTTACAGCACATATAATGGTGATTGATCATTTTAACAGTAAAAACGCTGACGGTATGATAATGTCGTGTGTGCAGTTTTTTACAGCAGCGGTTTTTATGACGATAGCAATGTTTATTTTTGAACAGCCAAACATAGAAAATATCTTTGAAGCAAGATACACTATCCTTTATGCAGGTATAATGTCGAGCGGAGTTGCATTTACTTTGCAGATACTTGGTCAGCGTTATGCAGACCCTGCATCTGCATCACTTATTATGTGTCTGGAATCTGTATTTGCGGTGCTTTCAGGCTGGCTTATTCTTAAAGAAGTTATGGCGCCAAAAGAAATTGCAGGGTGCGTATTTGTTTTTGTTGCTGCTGTACTTGCACAACTTAAAGATATAAATAAAAAAAGCGGTAAAACTGAATGTGGATAAATAATGCCCAAAACAGCGTAAATATACATTTTTATGTGTATCTACGCTGTTTTTAGTGGTTATAAAGTATTGTGTTTTTATCTGAAATAGTCTATACTTATATATGTAATTATTAATAAAAAAGGACTTGATAGATATGAATATTCAGATTTTCGGTACAAAAAAATGTAATGAAACTAAAAAAGCAGAACGATTCTTCAAAGAAAGAGGTATAAAGTTTCAGTATATTGATATGAAAGAAAAAGGTATGAGTAAGGGTGAATTCAATTCTGTAGCATCAGCAAATGGCGGAATGGAAAATATGATAAACCCTGACTGTAAAGACCAGGATACATATATGCTTATAAAGTATCTTTCCGATGAAAGTAAACTTGAAAAAATACTTGAAAATCCGCAGGTTATAAAAACACCTGTAGTACGAAACGGAAAACAGTCAACCATAGGTTATCAGCCTGATGTATGGAAACAGTGGAGTTAGAAAAATGTATAGAGTAAAAATAACGGCAATAAGAAAAGCCGATTACAAAGATCTGCAGGAGATTTATGAAAATCCTATAGAACACGCCTGTGATATAAATGAGGGCGATACATGGCTCTCTGATGGCTGGAACAAACCTGAAGGAATGTGTGACAGCGCCTGGGAAAGTATGTCGTCATTTGTAAGAGCATTAGGGAGTGGCGGAAGTAATTTTTATGATGGCTGGATGAAAAATCCTTTTTCTGCAATGATTTCCTGCAATGATGGTTTCAGACCTGTAAGTTTTCTGCTCGAAAAGATCTGAAAATTAAATAGTATGCAAAAACGCCCTGTCATCGTTAGGACAGGGCGTTAAACTTTTTAGCTTGCATACAGACAAAGCACATCATGAATATCAAGAAGATTGTCGTTGTTATAATCATACTGTACTGTTGTTTCATCTGCGGACTTGATGATATGTGCGATATCATTTAAAATTTCCAGACGAAAAACATTTTCATTTATTTTGATATCAGCAGGAGGTGCGATTTCTTCGGTAGTTGTATCTTCAGGTATATCTACGATATTTTCAGTATCGGGGATATCTGTGTTTTCTGTTGTTACAGTTTCTTCTTCAATTACAGTTTCTTTTTCAATTACAGATTCTTTTTCAACTACAGTTTCTTCTTCGGCTACTATAGTTTCTGTAGTTAAAGGTAAAACATTTTCTGTTTTCTTTTCGGATATATTAACTGTGTAGTCAGCACTGAGTTCACCATACTCGATAGTAACTATCTGTTCACCGGTTTTTGAAAAATCATAGAGAGGTCTTATTTTTGAAATTTCCGGATTTTCTATTTTGTTTCCGTTTATAAAAAATTCAACTCCGGATATATCAAGAATTTCATCAGCTATGTATTCTTTTTTTGCGTTTTCTGTATTGAGTGAAAGTTCGGGGAAACGATATGTAACTGAAAGCTCATTAAACCCGGTTATTTGTTCTATGTTCCATAACTGCGAGCTTCCGGACACATACGGAGTGAGTGACAAGTTGTTTTCCTTGTCAGCTGTCAATACGAGATTTTCGTTGTCTTTAGGACAGATGGTATAAACATCTTCAGACTCACGATAAATTTTCCACTCAGTGTTCTGTGCATTTTCTTCGGGTACAATGCCGATAGTATTATCAATATTTGTAAGCAGTACATCATCTGAAAATGACCAGATCTTATAATATCCGTCTTCAGTTGGTTCAAATCTGAAATCCTGAATAGATATATTGTTAAGTTTTTTGCAGAGCTCCAAAGATAAGTTTTCAGAATAAGTGAGAATTTCTTTATCAGAATCAGCTATTATTTTAAAAGCATCGCCGTAATTTTTTCCGGTTTTTTCATCAAGATAAATGTATCCGAGAAATCTATACTTTGACATATGATCTGAGCTGTCACCTTTATAGTCATAAGTTATAAAGTTTACAGCACCCCATTGTGATTCTGAAACAGTTATCATACTTTTATCATCAGAAACCACTTCGACTACTGCAACGTGGCCATTTACAAGATCCCATTTGTCCCAGCACGCAACAGCACCAAGACGTGGCTGACATCCATATGCGTAAGGTGCGTTGTTTATGTTGTAACTGTACCATCTGCCTGCGTTTCCGGTTGAAAGTATCGGTTTTTCACCCATGATCTCATATGCACGTCCCCATGCATAAGCTGTACAGTTTGGCATACCATAATTCATTTTATTAAATATGTTTTCTTCACTGTAATAATACACATATTCGGGGGCTTCCGGTTTCTTTTCCGGTTCTGTAAGTCTTGGAACAAAGTCTTCTTTTGAAAAAGCACTCACTGTACTACAAAATGTTGTAGCCATTACAGCAGAAATAATTATTGAGCAAGTACGTAATAATGCAGACTTATGCATAATAAAAAACCTCCGTTTCTATTTTACAAAACATTTGTAACTGTTTTGTCATAGTTTATTGTATTAATGATATCTTATTTTATCTGATTTGTCAATATGTTTTTCACGATTTTTTAAAACTTTTGTTTATTTTCAACATAGTTGTTTGAAATTAATGATTTTGGATCTGTCTTAAAGTCTGTTTAAAAGGATATGGTTTTGATGAAAAAATAGTGATAAATACATCATTTTATTGTAAACGAAAAGAAAATCGTGTATAATTGAATAGAAGCAAATATTATTATCTACAAAAAAGGAACGTGAATTTTTATGAAAAAATATTTATCTGCTGTTCTGGCATGCATTATGTGTTTTTCACTTTACAGTTGTGATAAAGAAAAAGAAAGCAGTGTATCAGAAGTCAGCACGAACACAGTAACTTCTGCAAATGATACAGAAGCTAAGAATGAAACCACAACCACAAATAATCCACAGAATACTGAACCTTTGAATACTGATATAGCTAAAGATCGTCTTGTTACAGATAACACAGAGATCATCAATATAGCAAACAAACATTTTGAGGCATATTTCAACGGTATAAAAAATGGAAGTCATGATGAATGTTTTTCAGGATACCCTGATTTTTATAAAAAAGCTGTAGAAAAAGAAAACAAGGAATATAACCAGGAAAATGATGAGTATATAAAAGAAATCGATGCTAATCTGGCATCAACTTATGGTGATGACTACTATGCATATGCAACAGTTAGTGCAATACTTCAGATAGTAGATACGTCACTTACAGAAATGGAAAGTATAATCAACAAGTCATTTAACATAGATATAGAGCTTGAAGATGCATTTTCTGTTCAGGTAAATCAGGTAGTCAGAGGAAAACTCAAATCAACATCTGAAGAAATGGAGTATCTTCTTATCAAAGTAGATGGCAAATATTATCTTTACGATCAGTACTATGAAACAGCATAAATACTTCCGCAACCGGCGGTTGCAATAAATTTTTTTTAAGTTGTAAACCGGAATGTATAGCTTATTGACAAGCTGTATGTTATAATGCTTTATGTAGTGAGAACTAAAAATAAAGCAAAAGGAGTATATAATAAATGGACGTAAAAACAGCATCAAGATTACTTGAATTAAGGAAACAAAACGGATTTTCGCAGGAAGGTCTTGCAGAAAAGCTTGGTATAAGCAGGCAGGCTATATCAAAGTGGGAGCGTGCCGAAGCATCACCTGATACCGAAAACCTTATAGCGCTTGCCAGAATTTATAAAATTTCTCTTGACGAGCTTCTTGGACTGGAGGTTCCAAAGACGGAAGAATCTCAGAGAAGCGTGATAGATCTTACAAAAGAAACAGATAAAATACACAAAAAAACACCTTCAAAAATGAGGGTGATGTACCCCGAAGGAAGTGCTGGTTGCGAAGAAATATATCCACAGAGTAATGAGGATAGATCCGTATATCAGCCAAATGTTGAGAACAGATTATGTAATTATACCGACTACAATAATTACACCGATAATATTTCCGAAGAATATAACAATAATAGTGACAGCAGGGAAAGATTTGGAAATTTTAATGCAAGTCTTATTCCGGAGATAGACGATAAGATGTTTAAAAGACTGATGACATTTCCATATCCTATAGCAACGGGAATGTTGTTTCTGGTTCTTGGTTCGTTTTTTGAACTCTGGCACCCGATGTGGATGTTGTTTCTGACAATACCGCTCTACTATACAACTATTCCGGCAATAAAATATAAAAACCCGAATATTTTCTGTTATCCTGTTTTTGTGGCACTTCTTTACCTGATAATCGGATTTCTTTTTGAACTCTGGCATCCGGGTTGGATGCTGTTCACATCAATACCTTTCTACTACTGGGTGATAAATTTACTTTTAAAAGATAAAAGCGACGGAGAAGAAAATAAATAATTTTTGATTTTTTTTTTATAAAACAATTGCAATTTACTATATTATAAGTTATAATATATATGTTAATATATTATCTTTATGGAGGACTTTTTAATGTTAGTATCAGCTAAAGAAATGCTTAATAAAGCAAGAGAAGGAAAATACGCAGTAGGTCAGTTCAACATCAACAACCTTGAATGGACAAAGGCTATTCTCCTTACAGCACAGGAACTCAACTCACCTGTAATCCTCGGTGTTTCCGAAGGTGCAGGAAAGTATATGACAGGTTACGATACTGTAGTAGGTATGGTAGAAGGCATGATCAAGGGCCTCAACATCACAGTACCTGTTGCTCTTCACCTTGACCACGGCTCATTTGAAGGCGCTAAGGCTTGCATCAATGCAGGTTTCTCTTCAATCATGTTTGACGGTTCACACTACCCGATCGAAGAAAACATCGAAAAGACAAAGGCTCTTGTAAACGCTTGTGACGTTCTCGGTATTTCTATCGAAGCTGAAGTTGGTTCTATCGGCGGTGAAGAAGACGGCGTTGTAGGTGCAGGCGAATGTGCAGATCCTGATGAATGTAAAGCTATTGCTGATCTCGGCGTAACAATGCTTGCTGCTGGTATCGGTAATATCCATGGTAAATATCCTGAAAACTGGGCAGGTCTCAGCTTTGAAACACTTGAAGCTGTAAAGAATAAGGTTGGCGATATGCCTCTCGTTCTCCATGGCGGTACAGGTATTCCTGAAGATATGATCAAGAAGGCTATCTCACTTGGCGTTGCTAAGATCAACGTAAACACAGAATGTCAGCTTGCATTTGCTGCTGCAACAAGAGAATATGTTGAAGCTGGTAAGGATCAGCAGGGTAAGGGCTTTGACCCAAGAAAACTTCTTGCTCCTGGTTTTGAAGCTATCAAGGCTACAGTTAAGGAAAAGATGGAACTCTTCGGTTCAGTAGGCAAAGCTTAATTTTAAAAAAAAGATTATACATGAGATTTCCGGGCTTTTATGTCCGGAAATTTTTTTCGTTAATGATTTTTTGCTTATGAAATGCAGTCGAATTTTGTATATATTTTTTTCATATACATATGTACAAAAACGATAAAATATGATAAAATTAATATTGTATGGACATAAACTTTTCAATAAGTCTGTATAGTGCAATATTGCAGAAAGGAAAATTTATAGTATGAAGAAACTTATGTTGGGAAATGATGCTTTTGCCAGAGGCCTTTTTGAAGCAGGCTGTACGGTAGTATCAAGTTACCCCGGAACTCCATCTACTGAAATAACAGAAGCAGTGGCAAAATATGAAGAAGTGTATGCAGAATGGGCACCAAATGAGAAAGTAGCTCTCGAAGTAGCTCTCGGTGCATCAATTGCAGGAGCAAGAGCTTTTTGCGGTATGAAACACGTTGGACTTAATGTTGCAGCCGATCCTCTCTACACAGCGTCTTATACAGGCGTAAATGCAGGTCTTGTTATCGCTGTAGCAGATGATCCGGGAATGCATTCATCACAGAATGAACAGGATTCACGTCATCATGCGATCGCTTCAAAGATTCCTATGGTAGAACCTTCTGATTCCCAGGAATGCAGAGAGTTTGTAAAACAGGCTTTTGAACTTTCAGAAAAATATGATACACCTGTAATAGTAAGAATGTCAACAAGAGTTGCTCATTCTCAGAGCGGTATCGATCTCGGAATGAGAAATAACATTGAACTTAAACCATATAAAAAAGATGCTGGAAAATTTGTAATGGTTCCTGCAAATGCAAGAAAAAGACACTATGATGTTGAAGAAAGAATGCAGAACATCAAGGAAGATTATAAGTTCAATTCTATTTTCAATAAAGTAGAAAAGAAAGCTACTGTAGCAGGTATCATCACAAGCGGTATAGCATATCAGTATGCAAAGGAAGTTTTCGGAGATGAAGTATCATTTTTGAAACTCGGTCTTGTAAATCCTCTTCCTGATCAGCTTCTTATTGATTTTGCATCAAACTATGATGAAGTTTATGTTATAGAAGAACTTGACGGAATTATAGAAGACCGTTGTAAAGCACTCGGCCTCAACGTAAAGGGAAAAGAGATCTTTGGTTGCATAGGTGAGCTTTCACAGTCAATTATCGCTGAAAAATTAAAGGGAATCGTAAACAAAGTAAAATCTTTTGATGAAGATGTTCCTGTAAGACCTCCGGTTATGTGTGCAGGTTGTCCGCACAGAGGACTTTTCTACTCACTTTCAAAAATCGGTGCTACAGTAATGGGCGATATCGGTTGTTACACACTTGGTGCGTCAGCTCCGCTCAATGCAATGGACGCTACTATCTGTATGGGTGCATCTATTTCTTCATTGCATGGTTTCAACAAGGCAAGAGGAGAAGAAGCAGAAAAGAAGACTGTTGCAGTAATAGGCGACAGTACATTTATGCACAGCGGTATGACAGGACTTGTAAATATTGCTTATAACGCTACAAATTCAACAGTTATCATTCTTGATAACTCCATTACAGGTATGACAGGTCATCAGCAGAACCCTACAACAGGATACAATCTCAAGGGTGATGTAGCAGCAAAGGTAAATCTTGAAGAACTCTGCAAGGCACTCGGTATAAAGAGAGTACGTGTCGTAGATCCTTACAATATGGCTCAGACAGAGAAGGCTATAAGAGAAGAACTTGATGTTAAAGAACCATCAGTTATCATTTCACGTCGTCCATGCGCATTGCTCAAGTATGTAAAACATGCTCCTGCACTTAAAGTAGACAACGATAAGTGTAAATCATGTAAAGCCTGTCTTAAAATAGGTTGTCCTGCTATCTCGATCCGTGATTCCAAGGCATTTATTGACCATACACAGTGTGTAGGTTGCGGTATATGTCAGGAAATGTGTAAGTTTGATGCTATAGGAGGAAAACAGTAATGGCAGTTGAAGTAAAATCAGTAATGATCGTTGGTGTTGGTGGACAGGGTTCACTTCTTGCATCAAGAATACTCGGAAATGTTCTTATGGAACAGGGATACGATGTAAAAGTAAGTGAAGTTCACGGAATGTCTCAGAGAGGCGGTTCTGTTGTAACTTATGTAAAGTATGGCGAGAAGGTTTATTCACCTGTAATTGAAAAAGGCGAAGCAGATGCTATAATTGCCTTCGAACAGCTTGAAGCAGCACGTTATGTTCCTTATCTCAAAGAAAACGGACATCTTATAGTTTCAACTCAGAAAATCGATCCTATGCCTGTAATAACAGGAGCTATGAAATATCCTGAAGATATTATCGGAAAGTTAAAGGCAAAGGATATCGACGTTATCGCAGTTGATGCGCTTTCACTTGCAGAAGAAGCAGGAAATCCAAAATCTTCAAACGTAGTTCTTATGGGTGTTCTTTCAAAGCGTCTTGGTTTTGAAAGAGAAGTATGGATAAATGCTTTAAAGCAGTGCGTTCCGGAAAAATTTCTTGAACTTAACATGAAAGCATTTGAATTGGGCGAATCTGTTGCAGAAGCTTAATTTTAAATAAATATTTTATTTATTAAAGGAGGAATACTTTTTGGCTGGCTATTGGGAGAAAAAATATGAATGCGCACCTTTGCATGAAATGAAAGCATTGCAGAGTTTCAGACTTTCTCAGACAGTAAGAAGAGTATATGAAAATGTACCGCATTACAGAAAGAGAATGGACGAGGCAGGTGTTAAACCGGAGGATATTACATCAGTAAAGGATCTCTACAAACTTCCTTTTACATATAAGCAGGATCTCAGAGACACATATCCTTACGGACTTTTTGCTGTAGGAATGGATAAGGTCGTAAGACTTCATGCATCATCCGGTACAACAGGTAAGCAGATAGTAGTAGGATATACAGAAAATGATATCACTGTATGGAAGGACTGTTGTGCAAGAGCGCTTGCTGCTGCAGGTTGTACAAATGAAGACTTTATGCACGTGTCATACGGATACGGACTTTTTACAGGTGGTCTTGGTATGCACTATGGTGCAGAACATCTTGGAATGACTGTTATTCCTGTTTCAGTTGGTAATACCAAGAGACAGATAACTATAATACAGGACTTCGGTTCAACAGCAATATGCGCTACACCGTCATACATGCTCCATCTTGCAGAAACTATGGAAGAAATGGGTATCAGCAAGGACGATATAAAGCTTAAAGTAGGTATCCTCGGAGCAGAGCCATGGACAGAGGAAATGCGTCAGCAGATTCAGGAAAAGACCGGAATAAAAGCTTATGATATTTACGGACTTTCAGAAATAATCGGACCGGGTGTTGCTTTTGAATGTTCAGAGCAGACAGGTATGCATATTAACGAAGACCACTTTATACCGGAAATAATTGATCCTGATACAGGCGAAGTACTTCCTGACGGAGTACAGGGCGAACTCGTATTTACTTGTATCACAAAAGAGGCTTTCCCTCTTATCAGATACAGAACAAGAGATATCGCTATGCTCAAACGTGAAAAATGTTCATGTGGCAGAACACTTATCAAAATGATGAAGCCTGCAGGACGTTCTGATGATATGCTCATTATCAGAGGCGTAAATGTATTTCCTTCACAGGTTGAAAGTGTGCTTTTACAGCTTGGAAATACAACACCGTATTATCAGCTTATTGTTGACAGAGTTAATAATACTGATACTCTTGAAATTCAGGTGGAAATTTCTCCTGAAATGTTCTCAGACACTGTAAAGAGTCTTGAAACACAGGAAAAGATCATAAAAGATGCTGTAGAATCCACACTTGGTATAGCAGCAACTATAAAGCTTGTTGAACCTAAGACACTTCAGCGTTTTGAAGGAAAAGCAGTAAGAGTAATCGACAAGCGTAAAAAGTAATGTTTTTTTGAATTAAGGAAAAGGGGTGTTTTTATGTTCGTAAAACAGATATCAATATTTGTAGAGAATAAACCCGGCAGACTTATGTCGGTAACAAAGGTTCTTAAAGAAGGTAATATCGACATCAAGGCTCTTTCTATCGCAGATACCAAGGATTTTGGTATTCTCAGAATAATAGTTAATGATACACAGAAGGCTCTTGAGATTCTCAAGAAAGCAGACTGTACAGTAACTACTACAGATGTAATAGCTGCAGGTGTTGAAGATAAACCGGGCGGAGTAGCAGATATGATGCAGGCTTTATATGAAAATCAGATCTCTGTTGAGTATATGTATGCTTTTGCTAAAAAGATCGAAGAAAAGAAAGCATTTGCTATTCTCAGACTCGATAATAATGAGAAGGCTCTCAAAGTTCTTGCTGATAACGGAATAAAACTCCTTTCAGCAGAAGACATAACAACTCTTTAAAAATTACCATGCCCGTATTTTATCGGTACTTTCCGTAAAAAATACGGGCAGTGTGATTTTATAAACCAAATGAAAAGTGAGCTGTAAAAAATGAAATCAAATAAAAAGACCGTGATAATTCTTATTGTATGTATAGTTATTTTTTTAATATGCCTGATACTTTCGATCATTATCCTGACAAATAATAAAAATGCACGTACAGCCAGAATATATCAGAACGGCAACCTTCTGTATGAAATCGACCTTAGCAGTGTCAAAGAACCATACACACTGAATATCCCATCGGAATCAGGCGGATACAACATTGTCGAAGTACGTCCCGGCGAAATAGGTATATGTAAAGCTTCATGCCCCGATAAAGTATGTGTAAATATGGGATTTATAAATAACAGTTCACTTCCGATAACTTGTCTTCCGAATAAACTGATAATAAAACTGGAATCCGATTCGGAGGAAGAAGCTGATGTTGTGGTTTATTGACAATATTAAAAATTAATAAAAAAACTTGACGTATTACAAAAAAATTAGTATAATATATATATGCATAAATGCAGTTAATGTATAAGCAAACTAATTTTTTTTCTAGGGGTTGAATTAATGAGTATTTTGGATATGGTCAATGCTACCAGCAGAGGCGTGAGCGAAAAAACTAAGAATATGCAGGAACTTGCAAATCTCAAAAGAAAAATCATTTATGAGAGAGAAAGAATCATAGAGATTTTTGCAGAGATCGGTGAAAAGTTTTATGAAAAAGATCCTTCTGATACAGATTATTCTGATCTCAGAGTTCTTTGCGAAGATATCGATACACGTAAACGCAGAATCAAGAAGATGCTTTTCAGTGCAAACAACATGAGAGGTTACAAGATCTGCCCTCAGTGTAAAGCTGAAGTAAGCGGAAAGTTCAAGTTCTGCGGTACTTGCGGAGCAAAAATTCCTGATCCTGAAGATGACGATTTCATGGAAGCTAAGGAAATGGTTAAGGGTATGGAAGATTAATTATTCCATTACATAAAAAATAAAGCACTGCTGAAAAATTATTTTTTTGGTAGTGCTTTTGTTTTGTCTTATTTTTTACTGTTCATCTCAATCGACATATTTATCATAAAAAAATCGCTATAATAAAAATAAAGAAATAACGGTTTTCAAAAATCTCCACAAGGAAAGGATAAATGAAGATGAACAAGGTAACAAGTGTATTTGCAAGATTTAAACTGATCATAGTAGGGCTGAAGCTGAAAATGACACAGAAAGATGTGTTCTATATAAACGGCTCGGAAAAACTTCCGCCACCGCTCACAAAAGAGGAAGAAGCAGAAACTTTTGAACTTTTGCTTACAGATGAAAAACTGGCAAGAGAAAGACTTATAGTCCATAATCTGCGACTTGTGGTTTATATCGCCAAAAAATTTGAATCGTCGGGAGTTGGGGTAGAAGATCTGATATCGATAGGGACTATAGGGCTGATAAAGGCTGTAAAGACTTTCTGTCCTCAGAAACAAATAAAGCTTGCTACATATGCGTCAAGATGTATAGAAAATGAGATACTTATGTTTCTTAGAAAATCATCTCAGTATAAAAATGAGATATCGATAGATGAACCTCTCAATATCGACTGGGACGGAAATGAACTTCTGCTTTCGGATATACTTGGTACAGATGACGATGTAGTCAATAAGGGTATAGAACTTGAATCGGAGAAAACAATGCTCATGCAGGCTATAGATTCTCTTAAAGGCAGAGAAAAACAAATAATGCAGATGCGTTTCGGACTAGTTGACGGAAAAGAACGTACACAGAAGGAAGTAGCCGATGAGATAGGTATATCCCAGTCATATATTTCACGACTGGAAAAGAGAATTATCAAAAAACTAAGGATAAATTTAGAAAAAATTTAATTGCTTTTTGTGAAAGTATTGATTTTTTGAGAGTTATGTTGTATAATTAAGGAAGACTAAAAATTAAACAGTTGTGTTAAGGAGATTGAAAAATGAAAAGTTATATTCTCGAAGAAGAAAACAGAAAATATCTTGTATATGAACCTGATAATGATGATACTCTTGATAAAGTAGCAATGGGTATGCTTGAAAACAACGAGATAGACGGGCTTATTCCGTTTACTATCAATGGTATCGATGACAAGATAATAGTGAGATATGATGTCACAGGATTGTCGCAGTTTTCCGAAATGCTCGGAGATTGCCTGAAAAAAGAAAAAATACTCGATATATTAAACCAGATATTAGATATATATTCGGAAGTTGAAAGATATCTGATAGAGTCCGAATCGATCATACTTGATTATGAAAAAATCTTCTATAAGAAGGAAAACGGAAAACTTTTCTTTATCGTTTCACCTGTTGCCGATAAAAATACAGGCAATCCGGAACTGAAAGTATTCCTTAAAAATTACATATGCCAGGTCAGATTTGACAGTACAGAAAATTGCGATTATATCGGAAAAATGCTCGGATATCTCAATAGCAGTTCTGTTTTTTCCGAAACTGATTTCAAATATATACTTGATTCACAGTTTGAAAGTAAACATCAGGAAGTTACACCTGAAAAGATCACAGTTTCCGAATCAGAGGAAATTCACGTACCGGAATACACAATAAAAAAACCACAGTATGAAGAAGAAGCGTCAGAAAAATTTGCCGATATCGCTTCAGAAGTAATAGATGAACCTGAAAATGACCCTGAACAGAGCTTCAAGATACCGCTTGACAGTTTTGCCGATGATGAAGAAGATGATGAAAATAAGAGCAAAAAAGGCCTTTTTTCTATGTTCTTTAAAGAAAAAGATTCAAAAAACAAAAATAAATCCAGAAAAAAAGATGATGACAGCGATGATAAGTTCAAGGTTGATTTTTGCGACAAAGACGGTGAAATAATTTCAGAAATGACTGATGAAAACGCTACTGTCTGCATCAGAGGAAATCATGGCAGGGAAAAGGCATCATTTTTACTGCGTATAAAAAATAACGAAAGAATATTTATAAAGAAAAATAATTTTAAGATAGGCACAGAGAAAAAATCCGTTGATTACTGCATAACAGACAATACAGCAGTCAGCAGAATGCACGCAAAGATAGTAAAGAAAAATGATATTTATTTTATCGTGGACAACAATTCTACAAATCATACTTATCTCAACGACCATGCTATAAAAGAAAATTTTGAGATGAGATTGCAGGATAAGAGCAGAATAAAACTTGCAGATGAAGAGTTCGTTTTTTATATGTAAAAAACACAGCTTCCGCATATATGTTATGACGGAAGCTGTTATTTTTTTAGTTTGAAAGCAGGAGTGTTTAGTTGTGATAAATGTTTATTATTTATTTGTTGATACCAAAAAAAGCTTTGAGCAGTACAGAAAATATATGAGATTTGTCTTTGAAAACAGACAGAAAAAAATAGAACGCTACTATTTTGATCATTCTAAGATAACATCTCTTTTTGCAGGGCTTCTTTCTGCAGGTATTATTTCCGAGAGTACCGGTATACCTTTTGATAAGATTAAATTTTGTGAGAGTGAAAACGGAAAACCATACGTATGTGACGCAAAAGATTATCATTTTTCTCTTTCACACTCAGGTAACTGTATAGCTTTTGCAGAAAACACCGAACCTGTAGGGATAGATACAGAGGAAATCAAAGATGCAAAGACAGATATTGCAAAAAAATATTTTGTAAATGAAGAATATGAATATATAAAAAACAACCAAAGCCCCGATAAAGCATTTTTTGAGATATGGACCAAAAAAGAAGCATATGTAAAAATGACAGGAGAGGGAATACTGCGTGGATTTGATACCTTCAGCACATTTGAATCAAAAATAAAAGATAAATTTTACACCTGGCAACAAGGACAATATATGTTTTCTGTATATTCTGATGATCTCACATCTGATATTGTCAATATAAAGGAAATATCTGAAACAGAATTATTAAAAAAATTCGATGATTTTATATTTGTATAACTAATCTAATTAACGTTATTGACTTTCTGCACAAAATATGATAAAATATTTATAAAATATCTTGTTAATATATAAATTTGTTTAGGAGGGAAAAAATGAAAACAAATCTTGATTGGAATCAATACATAGAAAAAGCAGTAGAGGTTGTTTCGGAAGGTGCAGTTCTTCTGAAAAATGATAATAAAGTACTGCCTGTAAATATCGATGATGAAATAGCGCTTTTCGGAAGAATGCAGTTGCACTATTATAAGAGCGGTACGGGTTCAGGTGGTATGGTTAATGTCACCAAAGTCACCGGTATACTTGAAGGTCTTCTTGAAAGCGGAGTAAAGCTTGACAAGGAGCTTATGGAAGTATATAAAAAATGGGATGAAGAAAATCCGTTTGACATAGGCAGTGGCTGGGGCGGAGAACCGTGGTCACAAAAAGAGATGGAGTTAAGTGATGAACTTGTTGAGAATGTAGCAAAAAGATGTTCTGTTGCTATCGTCATCATTGCCAGAACGGCAGGCGAAGAACAGGATAACAAACTTGAAAAAGGTGCGTATTATCTTTCTGACGCAGAATCTGATATGCTAAAGAAAGTCAGAGCAAAGTTTGAGAAGGTTATTGTTCTGCTTAATACAGGCGGAATAATCGACATGAGCTTTATAGATGACTGCGATCCCGATGCCGTTATGTATGTATGGCAGGGCGGAATGACTGGCGGAACAGGAATTGCCAATGTTATAACAGGTAAGGTAAATCCGTCAGGAAAGTTGCCTGATACTATAGCATATAATATTTCCGACTATTCGTCTGATGAAAACTTCGGAAGTACAGAAAGAAATATATATGCAGAAGATATTTATGTCGGATACAGATATTTTGAAACCTTTGCAAAAGATAAAGTAAGATATCCTTTTGGATTTGGTCTTTCATATACGCAGTTTGAAATATCGGTTGACAGTATAAAGCGTGAAGAAGATACATGGAGCTTTGACGTAAGTGTAAAAAATACCGGTGACGTTCCGGGAAAAGAAGTTATTCAGGTTTATTGCAGTTCTCCGCAGGGCAAACTCGGAAAGCCTGCTAAAAATCTTTGCGGATATGAAAAGACACCACTGCTTGATGCCGGCAAGTCTTGTACAATCAGAATAAATGTTGATATAAGTGATATAGCTTCATTTGATGACAGCGGACTTACAGGAAATCAATCCTGTTTTGTTGTTGAAAAGGGAGAGTATGCTTTTTATGTCGGTACAGATGTAAGGAATGCTTCAAAAACACATACATTCAGTTTTGATAAGGACATTGTTACAGAGCGTCTTTCATCGGCGCTTGCACCGGTTATAGAGTTTGAAAGAATCAGACCGGTTACTGATGAAAACGGTCAGCTGGTTATTTCAAAAGAAAAAGTATCGGCGTATGGCTATGATGAGCAGAAAAGACGCAGTCAGAGTCTGCCTTCCGAAATAAAACAAACAGGAAATCAGGGATTAAAACTTTCAGATGTTGCTTTGGGTAAATGTACAATGGAACAGTTTATTGCCCAGCTGTCAGACTATGAACTTTCATGTATTATCAGAGGCGAAGGAATGGGAAGCCCGAAAGTTACACCGGGAACAGCATCTGCTTTCGGTGGTGTAACAAAAGAACTGTTAGCCTACGGAATACCATGTGCGTGTTGTGCAGACGGACCTTCGGGAATGCGTCTTGACTGCGGTACTAAAGCTTTCAGCCTTCCGAATGGTACTCTTATCGCCTCAACTTTTAACAAAAAAATCATTACAGAACTTTATGGTTTCCTCGGACTTGAAATGGTTTCAAACAAAGTTGAATGTCTTCTCGGTCCCGGAATGAACATACATCGCCATATGTTAAACGGAAGAAATTTTGAATATTTTTCAGAAGATCCTTACCTTACAGGAACTATGGCTGCCGCTGAAATTACAGGGTTAAAAGAAAGCGGTGTAACAGGTACTTTAAAACATTTCTGCGGAAATAATCAGGAAACAGGCAGACATACGATTGATTCCGTTATTTCACAGAGAGCTTTGCGTGAAATATACCTCAAAGGCTTTGAGATAGCAGTTAAAAAAGGAAAAGCCGATTCTATCATGACTACATACGGTTCTGTAAACGGTTTATGGACAGCAGGAAGCTATGACCTTAACACAGAGATTCTCAGAAATGAATGGGGATTTGAAGGTTTTGTCATGACAGACTGGTGGGCAAATATAAATGAAAGAGAACTTGAACCTGATAAACAGAATTTATCAGCAATGACTATGGCACAAAATGATGTTTACATGGTTTGTGCTGACGGTGGAAAAAATGATGACAATACTCTTGAGTGCCTTACTGCAGGAATTCTTACTCGTGGAGAACTTCAAAGAAATGCGATGAATATCTGTAACTTCCTCATAAACACTCAGGCTATGAAAAGACTTTGCAATGAAGAAGTGTCTGTAACTATCATAAATTCTAATGATAAGGAAGCAAATGATGAAAAACCTGTTGTTTTTTATGAGATGAATGACACTCTTGAACTTCCTCTTGAAGATATATGCACAGACAAGGACACAAGTTACTGTTTTGCTCTGACTGTTAATAAGCAGGGTATGTTCAAAGTAACTGTTACAGCCTCTTCAAAGCAGAGTGAACTTGCACAGATACCTGTAACTTTATACAGTATGGGTACTGCAAGTGCTGTATTTACATGGAACGGAACAAACGGAGAACCTGTATCGTTTGAAAAGACGATACCTATTTATTCACGTTTTACAAATATCCGTCTTTACTTTGCTCAGAGCGGTCTTGATATGATAAGTATAAAATTTGAAAAAATAGCAGATCGGTAATATATCCTTATCCGGATTGTGAGTATATGTTGACTTTCTTACAGTCCGGATATATCTTTTGAAATTTTGAATGTGTTTTTCAGAGATTTCAGAGTAAACATATATACAGATAAACTGATAATGATATATGAGGCTATCTGAAGTATTATATGCAGTGAGTCAAGATGAAGAACGGCTCTTAGCATCGATGATATCTGCCAGGATACAATTATTGAAATAAGCGGAGTAAGAAGGTAACCTGAAAAAGTGAACCTGATATCATAAGTTTTTGATATTACTATTATTCTTGCGATATTGCATGCGATATTGCTCATATAATATGAAACTGCTATTCCGTAAAATCCCATAAGCGGAACACAGATGAGCAGAACAGAAATTCTTACTATGTATTCTGCAAGATAGTTCAGTGATGAAAAACTATGCTTTCCCAGTCCTTTTATTATTCCTTCGAGTACTATCTCAAGATAAATAAAAGGAATAACAGGAGAAAGAAGTGCTATCATTTTTCCGGCAGAAGATTCATTACTTACAAGAGAGCCTATTTCGTTTCCGTAGGTAGCAAGAATGCTGACAATAAAAATGGAGTATATTATAGTTTTGCTTATCACGTCGCTTATAAGGTCGAGATTTTTAAATTTTTCACCTGACAGACGATGCTTTGAGATTTCGGGAACGAGTATCATGGAAAGACAGGAAAGAAGCATTGATGGAAAAAATATTACCGGTAAAACTACCGCTTCAAATATTCCGTAGTAACTTAGTGCTTCGGAGGTGTTGCAACCGCTTTGTCTGAGTGTTACAGGAACGAGTGCGTCATTGGCGGTGCTGAGGATACATGGTATATAACTGTTGAGTATGATTGGAATAAGTTTGCAGATGTATTTTCCGAAACTTACAGAGGCTTTTGAGTGTTCACTGAACTTCTTTTCCGGAAGAGATGCAAGAAGAATGATAAGACAGGATACTTCACTGCAAATAGTGCTTATCGCTATTGCGGTATAAACAGATATCATATTCTGAGGTATAAGTATTCCTGCTGATACAGCCATGATAAATGATTTTATCAGAAATGCAGCAGCTTCTGAAACAGCCGGTATTATTACTTTTCTGTTTGCATGGAAGTATCCCTTGATACAAGAGCCGAGTGCTGCCGCAGGAAGTGACAGGGCAAGCATTCTTACTGCTGTTATGCATTCGGGATTTTTTATGATATTTGTACTTATAGGACGTGCCATGATAAATACGATCACTGCAGAGGTAATACTGAGAATAAGGGAAAAGGTTAAAGAATATCTGAATATTTTCTGAGGACAGCCTTCTTTTTTACCTTTTTCTTCTGCTACAAACCTGCTTGTAGAAACAAATATATTTCCGTTTGAAATTATTATTGCAAACGTGAAAAAAGCATATATCAAAGACATAAGTCCAAGATTTTCCGAGCCTAGCATACGTGTAATAAAGATATTGAGTATAAGGGACAGGATTTGTGTTGTCAGTTGCATCAGAGTCAAAAATATAGTGTCTTTTGTAACGTTTTTTTCCATGTTGATCTTCCTTTAAAATATATTTATCAATAAATAAATATTAAAGATTTGTTTTAAATATGATTAGAAACGTTATCAATGTTATTTTGCACTAATTTTATATATGTTTTTTGTAGTATTCTTAAAAAAATTCTTTTTTAAAAAAATAAAGAATAAAAACTATCGACAAATACAAAATAATTATGTATAATTGAAATATAAACAGTAAAATCAACTAAAATGCTGTTGTATTTATGAAGGGAGTTTTATTATGGATGAAAATATGAAGAGTGTTGTTCTTAACCGCATAAACAGAACAGCGGCTGCACTTAAGAAGAACAATATGGAGTTTCACTATGCAGAATCAAAGATGGAAGTTCTCACTATAATCAGCAATCTTTTGAAAACAGGGGACGTAGTAGCAACAGGGGGTTCAGTTACTCTTGATGAGTGTGGAGTTATCAATTTTCTGAAATCAGATAAATATAAGTTCCTCGACAGAACAGCTATAGATACTGACAAGATGGATCAGCTGTACAGAGCTTCTTTTAACGCTGACGCTTACATATGCAGTGCAAATGCGGTAACAGAAAACGGTGAACTTTACAATGTTGACGGAAATAGTAACCGAATTGCCGCAATATGCTACGGTCCAAAATCAGTTATCGTTGTCGTAGGTTACAACAAGATAGTCTGTAACCTTGATGAAGCTGTAAACAAAGTAAAGACTGTTACAGCTCCTGCTAACTGCCAGCGCCTTACATGTGCTACACACTGCTATGAAAAGGGAAAATGTACTTCTGAAAGCAGAGGACTTAATTCTATCACTGACGGATGTGATTCTGATTCGAGAATATGCTGTAATTACCTGATCTCAGCTCATCAGCGTATTAAAAACAGAATAAAGGTTATAATAGTAGGCGAAAAATTGGGCTATTAAAAATAAAACAAGGAACAACAGAGTATGCTGTTCCTTGTTTTTTTGGGGAATAATTAAGAGAATGGAATATGAGACCATGGGAAAGTATAAGTTTATTAAAAAAAGTATTTTGGGCTTTTGTTTGTTGATGATGTGTGTACAGCCGTTTAAACCGGAGAACGAGAAAGTTGATGCAGATGTAACGGTTATACATGGAGATTTTAACGGCGACGGAAAAGTAAATGTTATGGATAAGATATACATCAAGCAGTACAAGCTTGGTGAAAGAACAACATTTCCGGTTACAAACTGGAGAGCAGCGGCAGGAGTGACGGATATAGGTTCAACGGTTTCTGATTTTCCTGATGTAAACAAGTACATATTAAAAGCAGAAAGCGATATTTTTATAGGTGAAGATATTTCATGCTTTAATGGTATAGACGTTTCAAAGTGGCAGGGTGTTATTGACTGGAATACTGTAAAAGAAGCCGGTATAGATTTTGTTATGATAAAAGCAGGCGAAGGCCTCAGTATAGAAGAAACTTTTTTCAGAAATATAGAGGGGGCAAAAAAAGCCGGTGTGCAGTGTGGTATATACTGGTTTGCAAATGCAAGAACTGTAGAACAGGCAAAACTTGAAGCAATGGCTTGTAAAACAGTTATGACAAATTACAAACTGGAATATCCTGTAGTATATGATTTTGAATATCGTACTCTTGATAACAACAATCCATTGGCTACAGACAGAAAAGCCGCAACAGATGCAATAATTGCATTTCTTGATATCATTGCCGAACATAATTATTATCCTATGGTTTATTCAAACAAGGACTTTCCGAACCGCTATCTTGAAATAGAGCGTATAACGGAAAAATATGATTTCTGGTATGCAAATCTCAGTGTTACAACACCTGACGTGGAATGTACCATGTGGCAGTATTCTCACACAGGAAGAGTGCCGGGAATTCCTGAAATAGTTGACAGAGACTATTCATTTATCGACTACAAATCCCGCATGATAGAGCTTGGGCTTAACGGATATTAATAAAAAAACAAACGACTGTTATGAAAAAGGAAAATCATAACAGTCGTATTTTTATTGTTTATAACGTATTATATAAACTTTGTTGTGTATCATATTAAACAGCAGCAAATGCCTGTTCAATGTCTGCGATGATATCATCAACATTTTCAAGACCAACAGAAAGTCTGATCATGCCGGAATCTATACCTGCGGCAACAAGCTGTTCGTCAGTGAGCTGTCTGTGTGTTGCGCTTGCAGGGTGAAGAACGCAGGTTCTTATATCAGCGACGTGAACACAGTTTGTAGCAAGTTTAAGACTGTCCATAAACTTTATAGCATTTGCCTTTCCGCCCTTTATGTTGAATGTGATAACACCACTGCAGCCATCAGGGAGATATTTCTTGGCAAGTTCGGCATTAGCGTTGCCCTTTGCTGTAGGATAGTTTACAGACTGAACTTTTTCATGAGTTTCAAGATATGCACAAACCTTCTCGGCGTTTTCACAGTGTCTCTTCATTCTTACATGGAGAGTTTCAAGACCAAGGTTAAGAAGGAAAGCAGAATTAGCCGCAGGATAGCAACCGAAGTCACGCATAAGCTGCATTCTTGCTTTTATGATATATGCCATATTTCCAAATTCTTTTGTATAGCTTACGCCATGGTAACTTTCATCAGGTTCAGTAAATTCAGGATATTTTCCGTTTGCCCAGTCAAATTTACCGCCGTCAACAATAACACCGCCACCCTGTACAGCGTGTCCGTCCATGTATTTTGTTGTGGAGTGGATAACGATATCAGCACCAAATTCGATAGGTCTGCAAAGAATAGGTGTAGGGAATGTGTTGTCTATGATAAGAGGCATATTGTTCTTGTGTGCAAATCTTGCAAGTTTTTCAATATCAAGAACTTTTATAGCCGGGTTTGCAAGTGTTTCACCGAAAACAGCACGAGTGTTCGGTTTTACAGCTTTCTGAAGTTCCTCTTCGGAAGCATCAGCGTCAACAAAGATACATTCTATTCCGAATCTCTTTAAAGTAACAGCAAAAAGGTTTACTGTACCGCCGTATATTGTAGCGGCCGAGATAAAGCTGTCACCTGCGTTGCATATATTTAAAATTGAAATAAGCGAAGCTGCCTGTCCGCTTGAAGTACACATTGCGCCAACACCGCCTTCAAGAGCAGCGATTTTTTTCTCAACAGCGTCAACTGTAGGATTTGCAAATCGTGAGTACATATACTCTGTAGGCATGTCGAAAAGACCGGCGATATGCTCTGTTGAATCAAAGCTGTATGTTGTGCTCTGAACTATCGGTACAACTCTTGGTTCGCCATTTTTAGGAGTATATCCTTCATGCATACATTTTGTTTCAATTTTCATTTATTTTTCCTCCTGAGTAAATTAAAAAAATCAAACCTTGTAAAGATCAAATAACAAGGTCATCATATAAAGTATATTATATAATTTAATTTGTGTCAATAATTTTTTCAAAACTTTATTTTTAAAAGAGTTGAAATGTAAAAAAAAGTATTTATTGAAATATATATTCATAAAAAGGATTTAAATTACTTATTTTACATTTTATTTTCTCGGGAAAAAGCAATTTTTTATGAAAAAATACTCTGTAGGGGTTTGATTTTTAAATCAAATATGTTATAATATACATAAGCTTTTTAAGGAGGGTAGGTTTATTTTGGTAAATAAAGAGCTTTTAAAGGAAATAATGTTTATTATCCGGTGTTCTGCATTTATTGATGTTGCAGGAATAATTATTGCATCATTTTACATCAATGTATCTGATGCAGTTTTTGGTTTTCTTCTTGGAACAATATTGCTTGCGGCTGATTTGTTTTTTATTGCTCTTAGTGTGCAGGACGCAGCAAGAGGTGCGTTGGCAGGAAGTAAAAACGGCAGTAAGAAGGCTGTTTTTTATTACATACTCAGATTTTTATTTCTGGGAGTGTTTCTGGTGCTTGCGCTGAAAATAAAATCTATAAGTTTTCCTTGTACGATCATACCGCTATTTTACCCCAAACTTATATATCCGGTAAAAGCAGTGATTTTTTCTAAAAAGGAGGGATAACCAGTGGGTTTAAAAGAGGTAAACATAACAGGACCTAAAGTAGCATTCAGAATATTCGGGCTAAATGTTACGGAAACAGTAATTCTGAGCTGGTGTGTTATAGCTGTTATTACCGGGCTTATTTTGTTTATGACTCATAATATGTCTAAGACAAATCCGAGCAAAAAACAGATAGTAGCAGAGTGGATAGTGCAGATTTTCACAAATATGGTAAAAGACTCAATGGGTTCGATAAATCTGCGGTACACACCGTATATGGCAACGATATTTATGTTTTCAATATGCGGAAGCCTGATAAGTTTACTTGGTTTGCGACCTGTAACAGGTGATTACAGCACTACTCTTGCATGGGCACTTATCACCTTCGTTATGATAATACACGCAAAAATCAAAAACGACGGATTCGGAGGATATCTTATCGGTTTTACAAAACCTATAATAGTTCTTGCCCCCATAAATGTTATCAGTGAGGTGGCTACTCCGGTTTCTATGAGTATCCGTCACTTTGGTAATATCGCAAGTGGTATTGTTATAACACAGCTTCTGTATTTTGCACTTACGATGGTGTCAAATGCAATAGGACTGGATTTTCCGATATTCACTATAGGTGTTCCGGCTGTTCTGTCGGTATACTTTGATTTGTTTACCGGATTTATGCAGGCATTTGTTTTCACGATGCTAACGATGGCAAATGTAGGTTCAGCTTATCCTGAACCGGAAAATTGATAACAAAACAGTTATTGTATTACCGCAAAGTATAATAACAAATGAAAAAATAATTTTTTGTTGCGGAGAATAGGAGTATATTATGGAAAAAGCAATAGTTTTAGCAGCTTCAGCAATAGGTGCAGGTCTTGCAGCAATTGCAGGTATAGGCCCTGGTATAGGTGAAGGTTACGCAGTAGGTAAAGCGTGTGAAACTATAGGACGTCAGCCTGAACAGTCAGGTGCTGTAACAAGAACAATGTTTATCGGTTGTGCTGTTGCCGAATCAACAGGTATTTACGGTCTTCTTGTTGCACTTGTTCTCTTGTTTGCAAATCCGCTCATAGGAAAACTTTAATCATTAAACTGAAAGGGTGTTGACAATATGCTTGATTTTTTATCAATTGACACAGGTACAATTGTATTAACACTGCTAAACACCTTGATTTTGTTTCTTGTAGTAAAGCATTTCCTTTTTGGCAGAGTAAATAAGATACTTGAAGAACGTCAGGCTGATGTTACAAAAACATATGAAGAAGCTGATAAGGCGAAGGAAAAAGCAAAGGCACTTGAAGCTGATTACACAGAACTTATGGCAAAGGCTAAGGACGAATCAGCTGAAATAGTTAAAAATGCTACCAAGAAAGCTCAGGTACATTCTGATGAGATCATCAGCAATGCCAAGGCTGAAGCAAATAGTATCATCTCTCGTGCTAATGATGATATTGAACACGAAAGACAGCGTACTATGAATGAAATGATGAACGAAATCTCAGGAATTGCAGCTATGATGGCTGAAAAGATTATTAAAAAAGAAATCAATCAGGCAGATCATGAAGCATTGATCAATGATTTTATTGAAAATGTGGGTGATGATGTATGGCAGCAGAAGTAGCAAAGGTTTATGCAAATGCTTTGTTTGAGCTGTATCTTGAAAGTGGTGACGATGACAGCATCTATAAAAATCTCAACGAGATCGCCGGTGTTTTCAGAGATCACCCTGATCTCGTGAGTCTGCTTTCAGCTCCGCTCATAACAAGCGAAGAGAAAATATCCGTTGTATCAAAAATATTTGAAGATAACGGACTGGTGTATGATTATTTGTGTCTTTTGTGCGATAAGGGCAGAGCAGGGTATTTTACAGAGATAACCGATGTGTTTAATGCAAAATACAACGAATACAAAAATATAGCCGATGTATTGGTTATAACAAGTATTCCGCTCACAGAAAATCTCAGGGAAAAGTTGATAAAAAAACTTGAGGGTAGTCTTAAAAAGACTATTTTACTTACCGAAAAGACTGATCCGTCAATTATAGACGGAATGATTATCGAGTATGATAATAAACGAATTGACAACAGTGTGCGTTCAAAACTTGAAGAACTCAGAAGAAACACAGTTGAAATGAGAATGTAAAAATAATAAAAAGAAGGTGTATTGATTGAGTTTACGCCCAGATGAAATTACCGGTATCATCAAAGAACAGGTGAAAAACTACAAAAATAAGATAGTTCTGACAGATGTCGGAACAGTAGTTACTGTTGGTGACGGTATTGCAAATATTCATGGACTGGACAATTGTATGTCCAACGAACTTCTTGAATTTGAAGGCGGAGTATACGGTATGGCGCTCAATCTCGAAAGAGATTTTGTAGGTGCGGTAATGTTAGGCTCTGACTCAGAGATAAAAGAAGGTTCTACAGTAAAGAGAACCGGAAAGATCGTATCTGTTCCGGTAGGTGATGATTTGCTCGGAAGAGTAGTAAATGCTTTAGGACAGCCTATAGACGGAAAAGGTGCTCTTGTAACAAAGGAAACAGCTCCTATCGAAAAGATCGCTCCGGGTATCATCACAAGAAAATCAGTTCACAAGCCATTACAGACAGGTATCAAGGCAATTGACTCCATGATCCCTATCGGAAGAGGTCAGCGTGAACTTATAATCGGTGACAGACAGACAGGAAAAACTACTATTGCACTTGATACTATCGTAAATCAGAAGGGCAAAGATGTTATATGTATCTATGTAGCAATAGGTCAGAAAAGATCTACTGTTGCAAATGTAGTTGAAACACTTACTAAAGCCGGTGCAATGGACTACACTATAGTTGTTGCTGCTTCAGCGTCTGAACTTGCACCTTTGCAGTATATAGCACCATATTCGGGTGTTACTATCGGCGAATACTTTATGAACAAGGGTAAAGATGTTCTCTGTATATATGACGATCTTTCCAAGCACGCTGTTGCTTACCGTGCACTTTCCCTTCTCCTTAAACGTCCTCCGGGTCGTGAAGCATATCCTGGTGATGTATTTTACCTGCATTCAAGATTGCTTGAACGTGCATGCAGTCTTAATGAAAACTTCGGTGGCGGAACACTTACAGCGCTTCCTATTATCGAAACACAGGCAGGCGACGTTTCGGCATATATCCCGACAAATGTAATTTCTATTACAGACGGTCAGATATTCCTTGAAACAGACCTTTTCAACTCAGGTATAAGACCTGCGGTAAACCCGGGTATATCTGTATCACGAGTAGGAAGTGCCGCTCAGATAAAAGCGATGAAAAAAGTTTCTTCATCACTTAAACTTTTATATTCGCAGTACAGAGAGCTCCAGTCATTTTCACAGTTCGGTTCTGATCTCGATCAGGATACAAAAGACCGTCTTGAAAAAGGTGAACGTATAGTTGAAGTTCTCAAACAGGGTAAAAATTCACCTGTTCCGGTAGAAAATCAGGTTATAATTATTTACGCTGTAGTAAACAATTATCTCAAGGAAATACCGCTTGAATATATAGCTGATTTTGAAGCTGAGTTAAACAAATTTGTAGAAGAATCATATCCGGATATTACAAAGTCAATATCTGAAACCGGTGAACTTACTAAGGAAAACGAAGAAACACTTAAAGATGTATTAAGTACATTTGTGAAAAAATACATGGCTGATAAATAATCTGCTGTTATTTTGGAGGTGACAGATAATGGCTTCGGCTAATATGAAAGATATAAAGCGAAGAATCAAAAGTGTAAAGAGTACCATGCAGATAACAAAGGCTATGGAACTTGTTGCTTCCTCAAAGCTTAGAAAAGCGAGGGACAAGGCAGATAGTGCGAAGCTGTTTTTTGATGCATTGTACGATACTATGTGGGAAATAACAGATGAGAATGATACTTTTAAGTCGATTTATTTTTCAGGCAGACAGGTAAAAACAGTTATGTTTGTTGTTATAGCCGGAGACAGAGGTCTTGCCGGCGGTTATAACGCAAATGTTTTAAAACTTGCACAGCAAAAAATAGACCAGACAGCAAAGGAATATGAAGTAGTTGTTATCCCTATAGGAAAAAAAGCGGTAGAATATTTTACAAAACGCGGATACAAAGTTGTTGCAAAGTATGAAAATATCGCTGAAAATATACGTATGAATTCTGCTAAAGAAATCGGCAGCAAAATAATGGCTGCTTTTAAAAACGGCAATACAGACAGAGTAGAGCTTATATATACAGACTATGTTTCACCGCTTGTACAGCTGGCAAAACATAAAAGTATAATTCCTCTTGAAAAGCCTGAGGAAAAGGTGGCTAAAAAGCTTCATACATCATATGAACCGGCACCGGAAGCTCTTTTTGAACTGATAATGCCACAATACATTGCAGGAGTACTTTATGGTTCGATTGCTGATTCATTTGCATCAGAGCAGGCGGCCAGAAGAATTGCAATGGAAAATGCTTCTGATAATGCTACAGAGATGATAGACGAGTTGTCGCTTCTCTATAACAGAGCACGTCAGTCTACTATTACACAGGAAATTACGGAAATAGTCGGCGGTGCAAATGTTCAGGAGTAAAAGCCTGAAAAAATTGAAAGGAATGGCTAATAACTATGCAGAATATAGGAAAAATAGTACAGGTAATCGGTGCTGTAGTTGATATAAGCTTTCCGAAAGAAAGCCTGCCACGATTGCTAAATGCTATAGAAATTGATAATAATGGCGTAAAGCTTACAGTAGAAGTTGCCCAGCACATAGGCGATGATGTAGTAAGGTGTATCGCCATGAGTACTACAGACGGTCTTGTAAGAGGTATGCCTGCTGTTGATACAGGCAACCCTATAAAAGTACCGGTAGGACGTGAAACACTTGGCCGTATTTTCAATCTTCTCGGTGAACCGGTTGATGAAAAACCGGCTCCGGAAACTCAGGAAAAATGGCCTATACATCGTGAAGCGCCAAGTTATGAAGAACAGACAGCCGCTTCTGAAGTTCTCGAAACAGGTATCAAAGTTATAGACCTTATAGCTCCGTACCTCAAGGGTGGTAAGATCGGTTTGTTCGGTGGTGCCGGCGTTGGTAAGACTGTTCTTATCCAGGAACTTATAAATAACGTTGCAAATCAGCACGGTGGTATTTCTGTATTTACAGGTGTTGGTGAAAGAACCCGTGAAGGTAATGACCTTTACAACGAAATGACTGAAAGTGGCGTTATCGACAAAACAGTTCTTGTTTACGGTCAGATGAATGAACCGCCGGGAGCAAGAATGCGTGTCGGACTTTCAGGTCTTACTATGGCTGAATATTTCAGAGATGTTGAAGGACAGGACGTTCTTCTGTTTATTGACAACATTTTCAGATTTACTCAGGCAGGTTCAGAAGTTTCCGCACTTCTTGGACGTATGCCGTCAGCGGTTGGATATCAGCCGACACTTGCAACTGAAATGGGTGCTTTACAGGAAAGAATCACATCAACAAACAAAGGTTCTATTACATCGGTACAGGCTGTTTATGTTCCTGCCGATGACCTTACAGACCCTGCGCCTGCAACAACATTTGCTCATCTTGATGCAACAACAGTTCTTTCGAGACAGATATCATCACTCGGCATATATCCTGCGGTTGATCCGCTTGAAAGTACATCAAGAATACTTACTCCGGAAATAGTCGGACAGGAACATTATGAAGTTGCAAGAAAGGTACAGTCTATACTTCAGAGATATCGTGAACTTCAGGATATCATTGCGATCATGGGTATGGACGAACTTTCAGACGAAGATAAACTCGTGGTAAACAGAGCAAGAAAGGTACAGAGATTCCTTTCTCAGCCTTTCTCAGTTGCTGAACAGTTTACAGGTATGCAAGGTAAGTATGTACCTATCAGAGAAACTATAAGAGGCTTCAGTGAAATTATTGAAGGTATGCATGATGACCTTCCTGAATCGGCATTCCTGTTTGTCGGAACAATAGACGAAGCTGTAGAGAAAGCGAAAAAGGGTGATGAGTAATGGCATCATTCAACTTGCAGATAATAACGCCTGACAAGATATTTTTTGATGGGCAGGCAGAACGTCTTATCGTAAGAACTACCGAGGGTGATATGGGTATACTTGCAAAACATGAAAATTTTGTAGGTGCACTTCCTTCGGGAGCAGTAAAGATAATGACAGACGGTAATTATAAGGTTGCTGCTATATCCTCAGGTGTTGTAAAGGTATCTGAAAACAAAACAACCATTATAGCCGAAGCTATAGAATGGGCTGATGAGATCGATATAGACTGGGCAAACCGTTCAGCCGACGAAGCTCGTGAGAAGATAAATGCTGCTGAAAGTAATAAGGAAATTGCATATGCCGAATTAAAACTTCAGCGTGCTTTAAATAGAATAAGCGTTCATACATCAAATAAAAAATAAAAAAATTTTTTATTATCAGGAGCGAAGACGGACAGTTATAAGCCGTTTTCGCTCTGTTTTTTTGTTTACAATAACTATATAAAAGTGTTAATTAAAAGTCATTTGAAATAAAGTAGACATTATTATTCAATTCCTGATTGAATTGGTTAGGAAATATGTAGATTGTTACAGTTGACTATTTTCGATTATAATGTTAAAATGTATGTGGTAGATAAAATAATTCGGTTAAGTGCAACAAAGATTGTCGCGAAAATAACAATCTTTTTACGTTTGTGATTAAAAGTTAAAAAATCAGCTAAAATATCATAAAGAATTATTTATCTTACTTTGAGGAAAATTTGATTGGATTGCTTGAAAAGTCTGTCCGTAAATGTTTTGAATAACGGATAGCAAAGGATTAAGGGTATTTTGGGAGGAAAGTTTTAATAAGAGTAGCCGCTTACGACTAGTAATTATGGAGGTATTATTTTAATGACTGATTACAAACAGTGGAATGGATTTAAGGGTACAAAATGGCGCGAGGAAATCGATACCCGTAGTTTTATCCAGGATAACTATACGCCTTATGACGGTGACGAGAGTTTTCTTGCTGGTCCTACAGAAGCAACAGACAAGCTCTGGGGCAGACTTCAGGAATTGCAGAAAGAGGAACGTTCAAAGGGCGGCGTGCTCGATATGGATACACATATAGTATCCGGAATAACATCTCATGAACCTGGATATATAGATTCAGAACTTAAAAATCTTGAAAAAGTAGTCGGACTGCAGACAGATAAGCCACTTAAAAGAGCATTTATGCCTTTTGGTGGAATAAAAATGGCAGAAGAAGCTTGTAAAACATATGGTTATACACCTGACCCAATGCTTCATAAAATATTTACAGAATATCACAAGACTCATAACCAGGGTGTTTTTGATGCCTACACACCTGAAATGCGTGCAGTCAGAAAAAATAAAATAGTTACAGGACTTCCTGATACATACGGCAGAGGCCGTATTGTAGGCGATTACAGAAGAATAGCTCTTTATGGTATTGACAGACTTGTAGAGAAAAAGCAGGAAGACCTTGATAACTGCGGTAACGGAAAGATGCGTGATGACGTTATACGTCAGCGTGAAGAGATCGCTATGCAGATAAGAGCTCTTAAAGAAATGAAAGAAATGGCATTGTCATATGGCTTTGATATTTCTGAACCTGCAACAAATGCAAAAGAGGCTTGCCAGTGGCTTTACTTCGGTTACCTTGCAGCTATAAAGACACAGAACGGCGCAGCAATGAGTGTCGGACGTGTTTCAACATTCCTTGATATTTATATCCAGCGTGATCTTGAAAACGGTACAATTACAGAAACAGAAGCTCAGGAACTTATTGACCATATGGTAATGAAGTTCCGTATGGTTAAGTTTGCACGTATTCCTTCATACAATGAGTTGTTCTCAGGAGATCCTGTATGGGCAACACTCAGCGTAGCAGGTAAGGGAATAGACGGACGCCATATGGTAACAAAAAATGATTTCCGTTTCCTTCATACACTTGAAAACATGGGACCATCACCGGAGCCTAACCTGACAGTTCTTTATTCTAAAAATCTCCCTGACGGATTCAAGCGTTATGCTGCAGCTATTTCAGTGCGTACAAGTTCTATCCAGTATGAGAACGATGAAGTTATGAGACCTGTATGGGGCGATGACTATGCAATATGCTGTTGCGTTTCTGCTACTCAGACAGGTAAGGAAATGCAGTTCTTCGGTGCGAGAGCAAATCTTGCAAAGTGTCTCCTTTATGCAATAAACGGTGGTATTGACGCTAAGACAAGAGCACAGGTAGGCCCTAAGTTCGTTCCTATAACTTCAGAATATCTTGACTATGATGAGGTTATGCAGAAATACGACGCTATGATGAGCTGGCTTGCAAGTGTTTATGTTCATACACTCAACCTCATACACTATATGCATGACAAATATAATTACGAAGCAGCTGAAATGGCGCTTATAGATACAGATGTAAGACGTACTTTTGCTACAGGTATTGCAGGATTTTCACACGTTGTTGACTCACTCAGTGCGATAAAATATGCAAAAGTAAGAACTATACGTGATGAGAGCGGTATGGTAGTTGATTTTGAAACTACAGGTGATTTCCCACGTTACGGTAATGATGATGACAGAGCTGATGAAATAGCTGTATGGCTCCTCAAGACATTCCTTCACAAGATAAAGCAGTGCCACACATATCGTGACAGTGAGGCAACAACATCTATTCTTACTATCACTTCAAACGTTGTATACGGAAAAGCAACAGCTTCACTTCCTGACGGAAGAAAAGCAGGAGAACCTCTTGCACCTGGTGCAAATCCATCTTACGGTGCAGAACAGAACGGCTTGCTTGCTTCACTTAACTCTGTTGCAAAACTTCCTTACGAATGGGCACTTGACGGTATTTCAAATACTCAGACTATCAACCCAGACGCACTTGGTCACGACGAAAACGAACGGGTGACAAATCTCGTAAATGTACTTGATGGTTACTTTACAAAGGGTGCACATCACCTTAACGTAAATGTATTTGGCAAGGAAAAACTTATAGACGCTATGGAACACCCTGAAAAAGAAGAGTATGCAAACTTTACTATTCGTGTATCAGGATATGCTGTAAAGTTTATAGACCTTAGCCGTGAACAGCAGCTTGACGTTATTGCAAGAACTTGCCACCACGAGATGTAATAATTGATATATTTTGAATGAATTTATCTGAAAAGTTTCTGCTTGTTTTGAATATATAAAAAGCACTGTTTGTCATGAAAGAATTTTTGCAGGTAATGGGAGAAAGATAATAATGTTTATTTTTAGAGAAGTATATAGAAAACTCAGAGTTTTTAATTTATTTATCGGACTTCAACTATTTAAGTTGCATAAGAAAAAGCCAAATAAATTTACCAAATTTCTTTTATTGTTTTGGCGTTATTCAACGGTATTACTTCAGAAATATTAGTTTTGTGATAAAACAGCGATAAGGCAGAACTTTGTAAGGGTATAAAAAGTTTGTTTGAAAATTAAATTAATTCAATAAAAAAACACACTCAGATTTTTGGTTTGAGTGTGTTTTTTGAATTTATCAGACTTCAAGAAGGAGTTGAACAAGTTTTACCATGTCATCGGCGTCGATCTTGCTATCCTTGTTGAGATCGCCGTTTGGAACTTCTTCTGTACCAACAATGAGAAGTAGGTGCTTCTTAAGTTTCATAAGGTCTCTTGCATTTACAACTCCGTTGTTATCAACGTCACCGTAAACAGTTTCTGTTGTGATAGGCTTGTCGCCTAATGATACAAATTTCTTCTGATATTTTTCAGCATAGGCTTCAGCTGTTGAATTAGTATAACCGTAAATTGTTGCTGTATTAGAAATAGTGTTTTCACAATCAAATATTTCACATTCGGGGTTTGTTATTGTTATTGATGTTAAGCTTTTACAATCGTAAAATGCAGAAGTCTCGATACTTGTAATGCTATCTGGTAGTGTTATTGATGTTAAGCTTTCGCAATTGTAAAAAGCATAATCACCAATGCTTGTAACACTATCAGGGATTGTTATTGAAGTTAGTTTTATACAATCTCCAAACATCCAATCACCAATACTTGTAACACCATTCGGGATTATTACATCACCTTCACAGGTTGTTCCATCTATCAATATTTTATTTACAATTACAAGCGGATTATTTACTCTTTTTTCTTTAAGCCATGGTGTAGACTGAAATGCACCCATACTAATGTTTGTGACACTATCTGGTATTGTTATTGATGTTAAGCTAGAACAACTGTGAAACGCGTAAGAACCAATGTCTGAGACACTATCTGGTATTGTTATTGAAGTTAAGCCAGAACAACCGCTAAATGCGCAATCACCAATGTCTGAGACACTATCTGGTATTGTTATTGAAGTTAAGCCAGAACAACCGCTAAATGTGCTAACACCAATGTCTGAGACACTATCTGGTATTGTTATTGAAGTTAAGCCAGAACAATATGCAAATGCGCTATCACCAATGTCTGAGACACTATCTGGTATTGTTATTGAAGTTAAGCCAGAACAACTGTCAAACGCGAAAGAACCAATGTTTGTGACACTATCTGGTATTGTTATTGAAGTTAAGCTGGAACAACCCCTAAATGCACCAGAATCAATGTCTGTGACACTGTCTGGCATTGTTATTGATGTTAAGCTAGAACAACTGTGAAACGCGTTATAATCAATGTTTGTAACACCATCTGGTATTGTTATTGAAGTTAAGCTGGAACAACCCCTAAATGCGTAAGAATTAATGTTTGAAACACTATCTGGTATTGTTATTGATGTTAAGCTAGAACAACCGTTAAATGCGTAAGAACCAATGTATGAGACACTATCTGGTATTGTTATTGATGTTAAGCTAGAACAACCGTGAAACGCGTTATAACCAATGTTTGTAACACCATCTGGTATTATTATTGATGTTAAGCCGGAACAATTTTTGAATGCATCAATGCCAATACTTGTTATACCTTTACCTATAATAACTTTCTTTACTTTTTCTTTAGGAAGTGTGCTATATTCGGATATTTCGCCACTTCCGCTTATCGTAAGCGTTCCTTCATCATCAAGTTCCCAAGTAATGTTTTTGTATGTTCCAATTTTTTCGATAGCCGCCGATGCCGTGATAAAAGAACAGGAACGATAGTCTGCTTCTTTTGAAAATGAATCTGTACATATAAATGTACATGCAAGAATTGCTGCAATTATTTTTTGTGTTTTCATAATTTATAATATTCCTTTACAAAATTTAATCATAATAATCAAGTCTACAAAAAACAATGATGCTAAGATCAAGCATCCTTTATCTATACAAAGATTTAATGTATACTAAAAAACATGTAAACTTAAGATTATTTAGTCCCATACGACCAACGAAGTCCCCAGTTGAACATTCTGTCCATTTCTCTGTGACCGTTGCAGAACTGTATCAGTTTTTCAATGCAGAAAGTATCGTCATTTACGTTTTCAAGCAGTGCAATTACGCACATTTTCTGAAGTGAGCCGTATTCATCCATTTTTACAACTACTTCCTGACTTCCCGGACATTTTATTGTTACTACACCATCGGCTTCTTTCCAGTTTGCCGCACCTTCATAAATAAATGTGTAGACAAGTATTCGTTTTATTTCGGATATGTGTCGTCCGTTTATACGTATATTTTCACCGCCTGCTACAGCACCTGTTCTGTCATCGCCGTCAAGCATTATGTAAGGTAATTGCGAATAACTTCCGAATGTTCTTCCGAGTGCCTGTATACAGCCTTTTGCACCGTTTTTAAGTTCAAAAAGACAGCCAAGATCGAGGTCTATGGAAGTGTTTCCGAAGAAGAAACTTTTTTTCTGACGCTGATTCCAGTTTAGATTGATTATTACTTCACCAAGTTCAGAACCCTTTTTAGCAAGATTGATTTTCTGACCTTTTCTGAGTTCCACTTTTTTAGGAATGTTTTCAGCCGGTTTTGGTGTATCGGGAACTACAGGTTTGGGAGGTATAGGCTGCATCGTTCTTTGCTGATTTATAACGGGAGTCGGTGCAGGAGCAGGTGTATTTTTTTCGGAAATTTCTTCTCCGCCAAATGATTTGAGAAGGTCGCTTAAACCGCCGTTGAAACCGCTTGCAACAAAGGCAATTCTCCATATATCCTTTTTATAGATCTCTGCGCCGATTATTGCTTTTTCATTATAAAATTCACTTCCGGGCAGTGAGAAAGACATTACAGTATTTCCGTTTTGAGAAAGATTTATATCAAAAGAATTTATCTGTCCCATATTTCCGTTGCCGTCTATATTTGCTGTAAATACAAGTTTGTTTATTGTTTGTGGCAATGAGTAAAGCGAAACTTTAAAACTTGCTCCGTTATTTATAGGAGTGTAGCTAATCTCATTACCGGGTGATGAATGCTGATTAAAGAAAACCATATATCTGTCATCAGAAAGCTTGTTGTTTTCATCTACACCAAAACAACAAAAATCATAAACAGAACCGCCGGATATCTTTACCTCAACTGTTATGTCTTCGTTTGGATTAAAATATTTTTCAATCTTATCCCTGAAACCACGCTGTATTACCATTATAAATGTCCTCCTGTTTTTCATTTTAGTCTATTATCCCTATATATGTATCGGTACGATTATATTAAAATTAAATATGTTTTTTAGAAAAATGTATATTTAATTGTAATGTAATGTAATGTTTTTCTCTATTCTGTGATAAATGTTTTTATCTTCTCAATACTGGCAGATTCGGCATCATAATCACCTTTGTGTATAATCTGAAGATATATGATGTAAAGGGAATAAATTCAAATACTAAATATATTATAGTTGTGACGGTTCATTTGTGGTGAATAAAGCGACGGTTATGAGGGGAGGAGTTACATCTGCAAAGTATGAGCCCACGCTTTCGATAATACAGCTGAAAGTGTGGGCTTTACCTATTTCTTAATAAATTTGTATTTTCCCTTACCGTGACCGCTGACCGCTTCAATTAACCTTGCATTCTTCAGCTTATTTATAAGATTTCCTGCGGCGGTAACCGAATCATTTGTAATAACAGCAATATCGGAACGACCAAATATGCTGTCTAAGCCGAATTTATTATAGACAGCCTTTGCTTTTTCAATAGTAGCTTTGCTTGCGATTAAAGAGTCAATCGCAACATCAATCGCAACATCAATCGCAACATTTTCAGGAGCAATCGCAACATTTTCAGTTGGAAAGTTATAATTCAGGTTATAAAGTGTAACTTGGAACGAGCTTGTGTCGGAATAAAATATCGGTTTTAATTCAGGACGGTAATTGTGTGCGGCGGCATAAGTTTCTGTTATTTTCTTAAAACCGCTGCCTTGGCGTTCCATAAATCCAAGTCTGCCGAAAATATCGGCAAGCACAGGATTTCGGCGTGTAGAAGAAACGTTGGATATATCTCGTTCCTGTATCAAAGAGCCATCTGCCATACCGCCAGGTGAGTAAATTGTCAGACGATCATCGTAAATATCAATATGAACTTCGCTTCCTAATACAAGATAATCACGGTGAATAAGTGCGTTAACAAGCGCTTCAAAAACACTTCGTTCACAATATTCGGGCATTTCAATTCTGGAATTTGCAGTTTTTCTCCACTGCGTTTTCATATTCTTTCTGACAAAGCTAACGCCTTCGTCTAAGAGAATTATCAGGCTACCAGAATATTCAGCGCTATCCAAAGCGTCCACTTGACCGCCACTTTTATCAAGTCCATTCCATCTTGTGCAGAATAAGCGAGAATGACGAAGTGGAGAATTGTCAGCAAGCAACGCACCTGCGTTGGTTAGCATTCCATTTTTATCTCTGATTTCAAAAGAATCGAACAGTTTATCCTCCATACTGTTCCGAGTCCAGATCTTGTAGCGTTCACGAAGCTTGGAAAAGGAATAATCTTTAAAGCTGTATTCAGAGGTCAGTTCATCATAGGTGTGATTCATTCCTTTTAAAACAAGCTGATTAAGAATATATGCAGGAGCAATCACACTTTCGTTGCCGATACGGATATATGCCTCTGTTATTCCGTCAGATTTGTAATAATATGGCGTACTATGCCCCGAATAGACCGTTAGAACTAATAAATCCCTGCCATCTTCTTTTTCAGGAGAGAGAATAAAGTTAGGAAATGGTGTAATACGTTCCTTAATCAGTCGGCTGATAGCTTCTGCATCTGCTTGGACATTTTCTAAACCTATAATTTCTTTATCGTCACTAATACCGAAAACCAATGTGCCACCAATACCGTTTGCAAAAGCACTGATGCTTTTTAGCCAGCTTTTAGGCTTTTTCGTTTCAAGAGCAACTTTAAAGTCGCATTCAGTTGCTTCAGCAATCAATCTGTCTATCATATATTAAATTCCTTCTTTCTTAATAGTTATTTTTATCCTTTTTCCTACTCTTATAAACATTAAATCTGTTCTTACATTGCAGACTACCAAAAACAGTTCCGCAAACACATCTATATTTCTCCTATTTATGATGAATAGAAAATACCAATAAACTAAGAAATCTCCGTAATCTGCATTTATTATCAAATCAACGTGTCAGATTACGGTAAACAGAACTATATTAATTATACACCATTAAAAAGAAATTTTCAAGACAGAGAGGTGCAAATAATGACAAGAAACGAAAACATTTCATGTGTGACAAAGCACTTAAACTATTGAATTTCCGTGTACTGAATGGTATGTACGATAATGTGAGAGGTCGGTTACTCAACTAATGGATAGCCTGCTATTCAATTTAGATTTTTATCTCTGAAACCGCGCTGTATTATCATTATTATGTATTGATATAATGATATTAAAATTAAATATGTTTTTTAGAAAAATGTATATTGTATTGTAATGTTTTTTTCAATATGGTATCATTAAAGTATCATAATATGATTAGGGGGCTATAATATGAAAAAGAAAATAATATTGATAGGAATTTTGGCGGGTATGTTTTTACAGCCGTCATTTGTGCAGGGGAATATAGCAGACGATGTATCTGCTGTAAGTGCGGTAAGCGGAGACCTTGATTCGGACGGAGATTTTGATGTGGTGGATATCGTGATGATGACAGGATATCTTTTTGGTACTGAAAAAACACTTGATAAAGGACAGTGTGATTTTTCGGGGGACGGAATAGTTAATATCGCTGATTTGTGCTGTATGAAGGAGAAACTTATTTTGGCGACTACAGCGAACAGTATATATGTTACAGATACTGCGGAACTGAAAGAAGCGCTTTCACAGGCGAAACCGGGAGATGATATAGTTCTTGCACCCGGAAAATATGTATACGAGGGTTCGACTCCAAAAGGGCGTTTGTTTGTCGGAGAAGCTGACGGCACTGAGGATAAGCCTATAACTTTAAGGTCGGAAAATCCGAATGATCCGGCTGTTTTATCCGGGATAGAGGTAAGTAAAAATTATGTCCTTACTATTCTCGGAGATCACTGGATCGTCAGGGATATAGTAGCTGAAAATGCAGGGAAAGGTATTATTGTTGATAATTCCTGCTATACTAAGATAATTAACTGCGAAGTGCGCAATATCGGTCAGGAGGGAATACATCTGAGAGATGACAGTTCTTACTGTATTGTAGAATCCTGTTATGTGCATGATACAGGGCTTACCCACCCTTCATACGGTGAGGCGGTTTATGTCGGAAGTTCAAAATCCACTACAGATTACGGTTTCAACTGCGATTACAACACTATACGCAACTGCCGTCTTGGACCGAATGTTACTGCTGAACACGTTGATGTTAAGGAGTACACAACAGGTACGATAATCGAAGGGTGCACTTTTGACGGAACAGGAATGAGCGGAGAAAATTATGCTGACAGTTTTGTAGATATGAAAGGAAACGACTGCATACTAAGAAACAACACAGGCTATCGTAACGGCTGTACAAATGTAAACCGTGCCTTTGAAATGAACCGGCTTGTAGAAGGCTGGGGACAGAACGCATATATCTATAATAATAAGGCATATATGGACACACCGATAAATTCGCAAGGTAAAAAAATGTATTTTTTAAACTCCTGGAACTGCACGGAAACTGTATGGAACAATTATATAGCATATGAGGACGGAGAGCTGATTTCTGTGGATAACCCCGATGATAAGTGGGATTATTACAATTGCAACGGAATTACATACGGTGACAGTTCGATAGAAGAAAAACTCGGCAGATAACACACAAAACAAAATTTTATAATTAACTTTTGTGGAAAATGACAGAAAATTATATTAAAAAAATTGTGTTTTAGTATAAATTAATTTTAGTATAAATACTTTTAAAATATTGACTTTTGTGGTATAATAATAATAGGGAAAGTGTTTTTTTAAAATATTCAACTTATTAATAGAGATGAGCAAAACGCCGTAAAAAATCAGTGCATTTATGAAAAATGAAAAACCTGAATGCGTTCTAACAGAAATTGATAGATATTAAGGCATAGCAAAGCTAACATCATAGCAAACCACACTGAT
>SVNW01000091.1 GCA_015066745.1 Ruminococcus sp.
GATCAAACTCTTTATAAAGTTTATATATTAAGTTCTATTAAGAACATTAACATCTATCCCGGTACTCTTTTCTTAGAATACTTAGCTTGCAAATTTTATTTTCGTGTCTTTTGCTTGACATCACTCATAATTCATTGATGTTACTCTTTGAATCTTCAAGGGTTTTATGTTAAAGTGCATTGTTCAATTTTCAAGATACTGTTGTTATTCTTACTGTCGTTCGTTTGTCCTCTCGTCCGACAGCTTTATTATTCTAACATAAAAAAAAGCATCTGTCAATAGTTTTTTTAAATTTTTTTTTAAAAAATTTTTTTATTATTTTCCTATGGATAAAGGCTTGATTTTTATTGATATACGTTATACAATAATATAGTATGAGTTTAAATCATTTAAATAAAATCGACTTTGTTTTTTATAAAATTACAGCAAAGGGGTAAGAGATTTTAGTTTTATGGTTTTTTCAAGTTTATTTTTTATCTATGTTTTTTTAGCTTTGTTTTTTCTGGTGTATTTTATTTCGCCAAGTACAAAGTTAAAAAACACTGTTCTCATCATCTTCTCCCTGTTGTTTTATGCATGGGGTGAACCTGCATACTTTGGTATTATGATTATCAGCACTATAGTAAACTATTTATCAGGGCTTCTGATAAACAAGTACAGAGACAAAACCGGAGCAAAGATCACTATAATGATTTCCTTGTTCATAAATCTCGGAATGCTGACAGTCTTCAAATACAGCGGGTTTATCATCGAAAACATAAACAACTGGTTTTCTTTAGACATTCACGTTCCTGACATTTCACTCCCTATAGGAATAAGTTTTTATACTTTCCAGGCTATGTCATATACTATAGACTGCTACTGGGATACTGTGAAAGTTCAGAAAAACTATTTTAAATTTCTTATGTATGTATCACTGTTTCCGCAACTTGTCGCAGGACCTATTGTACGTTACAGTGATATCGAAAGCGAAATTTCAAACAGAAAGATCAATCTTGTTGACATAAGTAACGGCATAACCAGAATAACTATCGGTCTTGCAAAAAAAGTTATAATAGCAAATCAGCTTTACCCGATAGTGCAAAGTTTCTTTGCTTCAGATGTAGAATATGTTTCAGTTGTCGGAACATGGTACGCTGTAATCCTCTATGCTCTGTATGTATATTTTGACTTTTCAGGATATTCAGACATGGCAATAGGTATGGGTTATATGCTCGGTTTTCATTTTAACGAAAACTTCAACTATCCGTTTATCTGTAAAGATGTAACGGAATTCTGGCAGAGATGGCATATTTCACTGGGCTCATTTTTCCGAGACTATCTCTTGTATCTCCCTGTATTCGGAAAAAGAAGACCTACTCTGAATCTCTTTTTAGTATGGTTCAGTACAGGTATATGGCACGGAGCAAGCTGGAACTTTATTTTCTGGGGACTTTATTTTGGTATATTTATCTTCATCGAAAGACTTATCGGTAAGAAACGTATGAAGAAAATTCCTCTGCCTGTAAAACATATATATAATAAAATTGTTATCATTATAGGTTTTGGAATCTTTTACTTTGAAGATCTCGGACAACTTGGTGTTTTCTTCAAAAATCTCATCGGACTCAACGGCAACAAATTTATCGATGAAACAGTAAAAATGTCCGCAACGAATAATATCTTTCTTATAATAATAGCAATACTCGCTTGTTTCCCGATAAAAGAAATATTTAAAACAAAACCTGACTGTGGAACTTTCAGGCTTTGTTTTGTAAATACAACAAAAATAATATACTCTGTTGCATTGCTTGTTATATGCAGTATCCTGCTGGTTGATGCTACGAGCAATCCGTTCCTTTATTTCCGATTCTGATAGGAGGATATAGAAAATGAAATTTGATTTTCCAAATGAAATCGACAAAATAGAGATCGACATCAGTCTTCCTGAGCCTGTTTACACTATCGAAGAAAAAAATGAGATGTTAAGAAAAAAATTTGCAAAAGTAAATATCGCAATTTTTTCTGTACTTCTTGCAGCAACTTCTATTTTCATGGTAGTATTTGAACGCCCGAAAATATCAGAAGCGGAAAACAGAACTCTTGCAACCCTCCCGAAATTTTCAGTAAAATCACTTATGGATGGTTCATTTACAAATGGCGTATCAGATTACTATAACGACACGGTTCCTTTCAGATCAACCTTTAAAAACATGGCAGCATCGTTCAAATCGCATGCAGGAATCGAAAAGGACGGCGTTAAGATATACACCATAAACAAAGGTGAAAACAGCACACAGAAAAAGCCTGTTACCACACCTGCGACCGAAGCTGAAACTGTCACAACTACAGTAGCCTCTGAAATCACACAAGACGAAAATATTGTTTCCCAGGCACCTGTAATTACTACAACTGAAGCTACAACCACCACTACACCGCCTATTCCTGAAGATGATCCAATGGACGCAGGAGAACTCAGCAATGACATAATGATCTATAAAAACAGAGGAATTCCGATTTACTACGGAAGTCAGGATTCTGCTCTGGATTATGCTTCAATCGTAAATACATACAAGCAACAACTTGGACCGGATGTAAATGTATATTCTATGATCTGTCCTACAGCAATATCATTTTACTGGCCACCTAGTTCCGACATATCACACGGAAGTGAAATCGATAATATGATACTTGTAAAAAACAAGCTTGTCGATGTAATTGATATTAACTCATACGATATATTGATGGAACACCGTGCGGAACACATCTATTCAAGGACAGACCATCACTGGCAGCCTCTTGGTGCGTATTACGCTTCTCAAATATTTGCTCAGGCTGCAAATGTTCCTTTTGATGATATTTCCTGTTATGAAAAAGTAACTGTACCGGGATATGTAGGCTCTCTTTACGGATTTTCAGGTGCCGCTGCTTTAAACGACAACCCTGAAGACTTCGTATTTTTCAGACCGGATAACGAATATACAACACATTACTATTCAACCGGTTTTGTACACAACTATGATGGTGCTTTACTCGTTGAAGCATATGGTTCTGCTCTGTACTGCACATTTATGGGCGGTGACGAGAAAATCGTACATGTTGAAACAGACGCACCTAATGACCGTACTCTGTTTATCATAAAAGACAGTTACGGAAATGCACTTGTACCTTTCCTGACAAATTCGTTCAAGAATATATATGTTATCGATATGAGATACTTTGACCTTAACATAATAACATTTATGCAGGAACATGGCGTTACTGACCTGTTATTTGCAATGAACACATTCTCAGCAACAGGTTCAAACTACCGTAATCTTGAAAGAATAAGAACCCAATGATATAAGGAGAAATAAATGAAAATACTGTCATACCCTTTCTACAACGCACAGATCTTAAAAAGAAAACGCTCGATAAAAAAACAGCTTATTTCCGATGGTTCTTCACGAATCAAAAAGAAAATTGCAGTTCTTGGCGGTTCTACAACAAATGAAATAGTAAATATACTCGAACTTTTTCTCTTAAACTATGGAATAGAACCTGAATTTTATCAGTCAGAATACAACGCTTTCTGGCAGGACGCAATGTTCGGAAATGAAGAACTTGATAACTTTGATCCGGATATAATCTATATACATACAACAAACAGAAACATTCGTGAATACAAGCTCAGTATGACAGCTACTCAAAGCGAAACTGACGAAATGATTTCAAACGAATATCTGCACTTTGAAGAAATGTGGAAAAAACTAAGTGAAAAGTTCAGCTGTCCCATTATACAGAACAACTTTGAGATGCCGTTTTACAGACTTCTCGGAAACAGAGATGCAAGTGACTACAGAGGAAAGATAAACTTTATAAACAGGTTAAACGACAAGTTTTATCAGTACTCTCAGAATAACGAAAACTTTTATATCAATGATATAAACTATATTTCTGCTTCTTACGGTTTACAGAAATGGACTGATACTGCCACATGGTATATGTACAAATACGCTCTGGCTACAGAAGCTATTCCTGAACTTTCTTTCAATATAGCCAATATAATAAAATCAATATACGGCAAAAATAAAAAAATGCTTGTCCTTGATCTCGACAATACGCTCTGGGGTGGTGTTGTCGGTGACAGCGGACAGCAAGGAATAGAAATCGGAAAAGAAACAGGTGTAGCAGAAGCATATACAGAATTTCAGCAATACATTAAACAACACAAACAGCTTGGTGTCCTGCTTTCTGTAAACTCTAAAAATGACTACGAAAACGCAATAGACGGTCTTAATCACCCTGACAGTATACTTACTCCCGATGACTTTATCACTATCAAGGCAAACTGGAACAACAAAGACATGAACATCGAAGAAATAGCTGATGAGATCTCAATACTTCCCGATAGCTTTGTTTTTGTTGATGATAATCCTGCCGAACGTGAAATAGTACATTCACAGATAAAAGGAATAGCTGTTCCTGAGATAGAAAATGTAGAAACATATATCAGAACACTTGACCGCAACGGATACTTTGAGCTTACAACTTACACAACAGATGATATCAAAAGAAATGATATGTATCAGGCAAATATGCAGCGTGTCCGTTCACAAAAAGCATTTGCAAACTATGATGAATATCTGAACAGTCTTGAAATGACAGCATTTATTGATAAATTTGATGATGTTTCACTAAATCGTATAGTACAGCTTACAAATAAGAGTAATCAGTTCAACGTAACAACCAGAAGATATACCGCAGCCCAAATGGACGAAGTAGTAAAAAATCCTGACTACATAACTCTTTATGGCAGGCTTAATGACAAGTTCGGAGATAATGGTATCGTTTCTGTTGTAATAGGCCATAAAGACGGAAAAGATCTTCATCTTGACCTATGGCTCATGAGTTGTCGTGTACTTAAAAGAAACATGGAATACGCTATGCTTGATAAACTCGTTTTACGATGCAGGGAAAACGGAATAGAAAATATCTATGGTTACTACTACAAGACCGCAAAGAACAGCATGGTAAAAGATCTGTTTACCGATTTCGGATTTGAAACGATAAACAAAACAGATGACAGTGCATCATACATACTTAAAACCGCAGATCATGAAAATAAAAATAATGTAATAAAAGTATTTGATAATGGAGGAAATTAAAATGGAAAAAACAGCAATAATGGCAAAACTTACAGACGTATTTAAAGATGTTTTCGATCTTGATGATGTTGTTCTTACTTATGATACAACAGCTGATGACATAGAAGACTGGGACAGTCTTGAACACATCAACCTTATAAGTGCTGTAGAGAGTACTTTTAAGATGAAGTTCAAAATGAAAGAAGTTTCTACTATGAAAAACTTAGGAGAAATGGTTTCTATAATCGAAGAAAGAACAAAACTCTGATACCAAAAAAATAAAATACCGTATCTTCGTGATGCGGTATTTTTTTAGTAATTATTGCAGATTTTTTGATTCAGACTCTTTTTCAAATCCATTTTTTAAAATTTTTCCTTGTATAAACAATAAAATGCAAGATAGTCCATAAATTGACATAACAAAGTTTTTTTATAAGCCGGTTTTTTAAAACCGGCTTTAAAAAGAATATAAAATTCTATTATTCGCTTACATAAGGCAATAAAGCAACGTGTCTTGCTCTCTTGATAGCCTTTGTGAGTTCACGCTGATGGAATGCACATGTGCCTGTTACACGTCTAGGAAGTATCTTAGCTCTGTCAGTCATGCACTTCTTAAGCTTAGCTACATCCTTGTAGTCGATAACTTCAACACGATCTACACAGAAAGCACAAACCTTCTTGCGAGGTCTCTTTGCATTACGAGGACTTCTTTCTCTGTCCTTTTCTCTGTTTTCCATTATTAACCCTCCTCAACACTTATTTTTAAACTTGTACGAAATTTTTTACTGATTAAAAAGGAACGTCGCCATCGCTGAGTATTTCTTCAAAATCTCCGAGATCACCTATCTGAACTGATTCATTTGAAGCCTTTGCAGGCTGTGGATCATTCTGATATGAAGGCTGCTGGAAATTTCCTGATGGCTGGTATGAACCACCACCATTTGAAGCTGAAGCAGATTTTGATTCGCCGAAAGCAACTCTGTCTGCTACGATTTCAACTGAATAATGCTTGACTCCATTTGCATCTGTATAATTGTTATTCTGTATAGATCCATCAACTATTACCAGTCTGCCTTTAGTAAAATACTTACTAGCAAACTCAGCATTCTGTCTCCAAGCAGTAACATTGAAAAAATCAGCCTGTCTTTCAGCATTTGCCGAAGAAAAACCTCTATTAACTGCGATTGTGAAACGGCAAACGGAAATGTTATTAGGAGTCTGTCTCAGTTCTGGATCTGCAACCAGTCTTCCCATGAGAATTACCTTATTAAACATATTTCCTCCTTATCACGCTTACTTTGCAACTGCAACTGTGATCAATGAACGAAGAACATTTTCGTTGATATTAAGTCTTCTTTCGATTTCTACCGGATAATCAGGTGTTGATTCGAAGTTGTAAAGAACATAATAACCTTCTGTTTCGTCTTCGATCTCGTAAGCTAACTTGCGCTTACCCCATTCATCAACTGAATTGAGTGTAGCATGCTTTTCGATTCTTGTCTTAAACTTTTCAATGAGTTCCTTTATTCCCTCTTCGCCAAGTTTAGTGTTGAAGATAACCATCAACTCGTAAGTTTCTTTTACCTTTGCCATTACTTGCACCTCCCTCTGGATTTCGCCCACAATTTACTATTGCGAGCAAGGATAACGTGTTAATTATATCAAATTTTTTCTTTCCTGTCAAGAGGTTTCGACAAATTTTTCTTGAAAATTTTGCATAATTTTTTTTGTGATTTTTTAATGTATTTTTAATGTAAAAACCACAAAAATTCTATTGACAAATGTGCAAATTCATAGTATTTTATTAATATACGGGATTGTGTTGTGTGTTTTATTTTATACAAAAAAAGTTTTTATTTTTAGAAAGGACGGATTTTTTAATGAAAAAATTCAAAAAAAATATTGCGGTTATAGTTTCGGCTTTACTCTTATGCTCTTCTGTTTCACCGTTTTCAACCTGTGATTTTTCAAATAAGAAAACGATTACTTTATCGGCTGCAACAAATTCAACCGATGACACATGGGGAACCATGGGCGTTGGCGGTGGCGGTTTTGTTTCAGGTATCATAACCGGTAAGAACAATATGTATGCACGTACAGACGTTGGCGGTGCATATCGTTATGACTATGATAAAAAAGAATGGGTTCAGATGATGGAATTTGTCAGCGATGAAGACAGAGGATTTTTAAGTGTTGACGCTCTCTGTGTTGATCCTGTAGATGACAACATCATATATATGCTGTGTGGCTGTGCATATTTCAGTGCAGAACGTACTGCTATTTTCAAATCAACTGACGGAGGTAAAACGTTTACAGAACATGATGTAACCGATCTCATCAAAGTACACGGAAACGGTTATGGAAGACAGTGCGGTGAATCTATCGCAGTTGACCCTGACAACCCTGACATCATCTACTGTGGCGGTGATACCGATGGTCTGATAATGAGTAAAGATGCCGGTGAAACATGGGAGTTTGTTGAAAGCTTCGATAAACTCGGACTCTTTACAAATGAAGTAAAATGGCCAACATGGACAGAAACAATAGAAAAGACTACAGTAGGAACAGACTATGCCAACTGTAACGGTATAGCTACTATTAAGATCATAGGCGGAAAAGTATATATAGGTGTTTCCGATAATACAATAGGAAACAACGTATACGTTGCAGATGTAGGCAAGGATAACTGGGAACCTCTCAGCGACGATCTTCCGCAGGACGCATTTCCTTCAAGAATAAATACCGATGCTGACGGAAACCTTCTCATATCATATGTAGGCGGACTTACTTTCACTTCAACAGGTGGCGGTATATACAAATATGATGTAAAAACAGGTAAAGTAACAGATATTTCTCCTGTTGAAGGCTCAAGTTTCGGAAGCTGTGTAAGCACTCCCGATAATCCTGACGAACTTGTTGCTTCCACTTGCGGAGTATGGAGTTCACAGCTCTGGTATAAAGATGCATGGAATGACGATAAAGTATGCTGGGGCGATCAGTTCTACCGCTCTGTAGACGGCGGTGCAACATGGGAATCTATCACTCCAGGAAATGAAAAATCATGGGGCGGTCCTCTCTGCGCTGATTATCTTCAGGACGGCGGTTACAGCTGGATAAGAAACAAAGCTATTCACTGGTGCGGTACTCTTGTACTCGACCCGCGTGATGACAACAGAATACTCGTTACTTCAGGAAACGGTGTATTTGCTTGTGATAACGTATGGGACGAACTCCCTGTTTACTACTTCCACCCGAACGGAATAGAAGAAGTTGTTGCTCTTGATATGGTAAGCGTTCCCGGAGGAAATGTTTATTCGGCTATAGGTGACTACGACGGATTTATTCACTACAGCATCGAAGAATCAGAACAGTATTCACCGCAGATGGGTTCTACAAGCGCTATTGCCTACTGCCCTTCAAATCCTGATGTAATGGTAAGATATTCTGAAAATAACTCAACCGGATACTATACAGAAGACGGTGGAAAGACATGGAAAGAAATACTTTCATCTCCTATGCAAAGCGGAAAAGGCGCTATAACAGAACTTAAAGACGGTACATACCGTATCTTCAGAGGCGGAAACTATTCGGACGACTTCGGTAAAACATGGTCAAAATCAAGCGGTATAACTGCAACAAGCAACATATACCTTCAGGTTGACAGCGAAAAACCGAACTATGTATACGCAGGCGGAAATGACAACAACGGTTACGATCCTACATGCAAACCAAATAACTATCTGTATGTAAGTGATGACTACGGTGCAACATTTACCGCAAAGAAAATCTGTGACTATGACAGAGCTGAAGAATACAGCAGAATAACCATGGTTACAGGTACTTCCGGAAAGGTTCTTGCTCCTGCAGGATATCACGGTCTTTATGTAACAAAAGACTACGGCGATACATTCACAAAGTTTGAAAATGTTGATACTTGTTTTGCTGTTGGTGTAGGTGCGGCAAAAGACAGTACTTCTCCTCTGACAATATACATCTGGGGACAGTGCAACGGTAGCGGAATAACAGGTGCTTACGCTTCAACAGATGACGGTGCTACATGGGTAAGAGTAAACGATGACGAACATCAGTACGGCGGACCGGGTAACGGAAAGTTTATAGTAGGCGATATGAATACTTTCGGTACTTACTATATGAGTACAGTAGGTATGGGTATCATGTATCATACAAATGCATTTGGTTCAGTATCAGGACCTCAGACACCTCCGCAGACTACAGAACCAACAACAACCACTCCGACTACTACTGCTCCTCCTCAGAGTGATAAAAAGATGTATGGAGATCTTGACGGTAATAAAAAGATCGAACTTACAGACCTTACTCTCCTTTCACTTCATCTTATCGGTGACAAGGTCATCACTGACAAGGACCTTCTTGAACTTGCTGATGTAAACGCAAGCGGTACTGTAGATATCGCAGACATGGCACACTTCAAGCAGTATCTTTCAAAAGATGATGTAGTGCTCGGAAAATAAAATAAGACAAAATTTTAAGCGGACCGCTCCGATTTTGAAGCGATCCGCTTTTTTTACATCATATATGCAATCAAAAATATTACCCATGTAGCCATTATTATAAATACATTTTTCAGAATAAATAAAACCAACATAGAAACTATACTTATTCCGCCTGATGATTTTACAACTTCTTTATATTTTTCGGTATCGGGATATCTTATGCGCATTTTTTTTAGTTTAGAAATTATATTTCTGAAATAGAGCTGATTTGCTATAAGTCCAAAACAAACTCTCAAAGCTATATCACAATTCATCATCACTTCCGACATTCTCTTGTTTATACCGGTAACGTCAATAAATGAATCAAGAAATGACATATCAAGTCCGGGCATTTGGGGCATCTGAACAGTCTGTGCCATAAGTATCATCGCAGGCATCTGGAGAAAAACTCTGCATACTGTCAGTATTGCCGCCCATATATACATTTTACGGCTTACACAATAGTACTCAGGATAAAAAATCGCTATAAGATTTATCGATATCTTCAAAAAAGAATTTTTCAGCCTTTTAAAAGCAAGCAGATAGAAAAATCTGTTTGACTTTACATAATCCATAGTTTCGCCAAGAGTTATATTTTCCTCTTCGTCAATTATTTCCTCAGGATCAAGTCCAAAACAAGTTGCCTCCGAATCAAACTCTATCTTCCGAAAATCATCATTTATGTCATCTTGTGGTTCTGCATTTTCGATTTTTTCGTTTTTTACAGTTTGGCTCTGTTTTGGAAGTCTTCTGGCACTGCCGGTCGGAACTTCATTTAAAATCTCTTTATTCCATGACTTTCCGCTTTCGTGAAGTGTCAGGTTTATGCAGTTTCCCTTTTCTTTATAACAGTCCTTATGGTAAGGTGTTCCGCATTCAGGACAAACTACCACATCATCATTGTCTTTAAAATCCTGACTGCATATCAGACATTTTTCCCCTGTATATCGTGACATTCTTTTACGCTCCAATCTACTTTTCTTGCATCAGACAATAATCCCTATTATGTTTACCAAAATATTATATCACATCTGATATTTTTTTTCAATCTTTCTTATATATATATCACGCAAATCAATTTTCCCCAACGACTCTCACAATACAATTGGAATCGATAAGGCAGTCAAGCATAATATTGGAAATGGCACGTTTGGTTTTAGTGCGTTCTTTGAAAAGTTTAATAAGATTAATA